>CALQBR020000244.1 GCA_943328865.2 Sphingobacterium thalpophilum | reverse complement strand
GTCGAAATTTTAAAAGTCGTAAAATATAAAAAAGTCTAAAAATCGAAATAGATAATTTTAAATCAGAATATTGAAATATTATTTAGGTTTTTAAAGTACTGCCTAAAATAGTATTCATTACTTAGGCTGTTTTTAATGTTTCACTTTTGGAAAAAATAAGGTAAAGAATGCGTTCGAATCCGACAAGCAAAGCTAAAACATTCAAGGAAACTAAGTAAGTCGAAAGATTAAAAGTCTTAAAGTAAAAAGTCTAAAAATCGAAATAGATAATTTTAAATCAGAATATTGAATTATTATTTAGGTTTTTAAAGTACTGCCTAAAATAGTATTCATTACTTAGGTTGTTTTTAATGTTTCATTTTTAGAAAAAAGAAGGTAAAGAATCCGTTCGAATCCAAAAGAGAAAGCTAAAATATTCATGTAAGCGAGGCAGGTTTTATGTCTAAATTCAAGCTTATGAAAAGAATAGATTATATCCTAGTATAGTAATCAAAGAAAAAATTAAAAAACGACTCAAAAAAAGGATAATTATGTAAATTAATCTATTTTTTCTAAGGCTTTGATCACCATTTTTTGATCGCTAGGAAACCAACCTTGGAACATAATGGTCAATCCAAAAATAATGAGTAACAAACTGATTCCTTTTTTTACTTTTATAATAATCTCTGGGGTAAGTTTGTGTCTTAATTGTTTGGCTAAAAATATTTTACCAATATCTACCAATAAATACGTTGAAATCACGGTTAAAAAAAAGACGCCCATTTTAGAGGGTTCCAAATCTAATTTAGGACCGATGGTGATTAATATCAAAAACCAAAATAAAAGCACCCCCACATTGATTGAATTCAGTAAAAATCCTTTTATAAACAAATTAAAGTAATTTTTTTTAATATATTCAACCACTACCACATCGTTATCTTTTGTTTTAGCTGCTTTCTTTAATTTGAGATAAGAAATCAGACCGTAAGTGATCATTAAAACGCCTCCGAAAATAAAAATAGAAGGATCATCTTGTATGCGCTTAATTAATCGATAACTGCTAAAATAGGCAATACCTATAAAAATAATATCAGCAGAAACCACCCCCAGATCAAGTACAAAAGCAGCTCTAAATCCTTTAACCGCGCTGGTTTCCAGTAATACAAAAAATACAGGGCCTATTAGAAAACTTAAAAAAATTCCAAGGGGAATTCCAGATAAAACAGCTTCAAGCATTGAATTTAATTAAAAAATATCATTAATAAAATACAAAAAGTAACACAAATATACTTTAAAATGGAAACCTAACGATCACTTTCTACAATTGTTCCACCAAGGATGGTTTTTTGATTGATTTGGTTTGGTTTACCATAAATAGTAATGTTCCCTCCTGCTTTTACTTTAGCGTCTACCAAATCAGAAGCCCTCACATTGGCAACCCCACCAGTAGTAACAGAAACAGTTGTTTGGGTAGTATCTAAATTATCGGCCTGAAGTATACCGCCTGTAGAAATAGAAGCCTCTTGATTTTCAGCAGTACCTTCTAATTGTAGAATACCGCCTGAAGAAGCACTGATTGACGCTTTTTGAACATCCAATTGCAATTTAATTGAAGCACCAGATTTTGAATTAACCCCTAAAGAAATCTGTTTAAATGGTGTTTCACAAAAAATAAAAGAACCTTCAGCGGCTTCTATTGTTTCTAATTTTTTAAAATACAAAACGACTGAAATATCCTCTCCTTTTAACAATTTACCAAAAGACATTTTGATTTTGAGAACTCCATTGTTATTGACAATCTCTACATCCGAATTGTATTTTCCTGTAATTTGAACTTTATTTTCCTCGGAAGGTACCAATTGCACCGAGATTTTATCAAATACTTTTACGGTGTCAAAATCACCTGGATTTTTAAGACTCGTTTGTTGTGAAAATCCGAATTGTGCAATCAAAAGCAACACGATTACCTTGAATTTCATAATCTTAATTATTTAATTGGTTATGTTTTTTCGAATAAAATTAAAGTCTAATTGTTTTTTTACTAAATCGGCATTTTTTACTTTAACATAAATTTCATCGCCTAATTGTAGTAAATTTTTGGTGGTAGCACCCACCAATGCATATTGTTTTTCGTCAAAAGTATAATAATCGTCCTTAATTTCACGTATTCGTACCATTCCTTCACACTTATTTTCTATAATTTCGACAAAAATACCCCATTCCGTAACACCAGAAATGACCCCTAAAAAATCTTGTTCCTTATGGTCTTGCATATAACGTACCTGCATGTATTTAATGCTATCACGTTCGGCATTCGTAGCCAAACCTTCCATAGTAGAAGAATGCAAACATTTGGTTTCATAGACTTCTTCATCCACTGATTTTCCACCATCTAAATAATGCTGCAACAAACGGTGCACCATAACATCCGGATAACGACGAATTGGAGAAGTAAAATGGGAATAAAAGTCAAAAGCCAAACCATAATGGCCAATATTATCCGTCGAATACTTGGCTTTACTCATACTTCTGATAGCCAAAGTATCAATTAAATTTTGTTCTTTTTTACCTACTACTTCACTTAATAAAGTATTCAGTGATTTAGAAATATCTTTTTTATTGCTTAAATCCATTTTATAACCAAACTTTGCAATAAGGGTTTGCATCGCTATTAACTTGTCTTCATTTGGTTCATCATGAATACGATAAACAAATGTTTTCTTTTGTTTTCCTATAAATTCAGCTACTTTTTTATTAGCCAACAGCATGAATTCTTCAATTAAATGATTCGCATCTTTTGAAATTTTGAAGAAAACGCCAACAGGTTCATAGTTCAAATTCAGGTTAAATTTTACTTCTACTTTATCAAAAGAAATCGCACCATCAGCCATTCTTTTTCTTCTAAAAATCTTAGCCAACTGATCTAATTTTAAAGTGGCTTGTACAATTTCATCCGATACAACATAGGAATCTCCTGTTATGGCAATCTCTTTTGGAATGGTATCATCTTTGGTTTCGATGATATATTGGGCTTCTTCATAAGAAAAACGTTGATCAGAATGAATAACCGTTCTTCCAAACCATTGGTTTACAACTTCTGATTTATCGGTAATTTCAAAAACAGCTGAAAAAGTATATTTTTCTTCATTAGGACGTAAAGAACAAGCAAAATTAGACAATACTTCTGGCAACATCGGAACCACACGATCAACCAAATATACTGAAGTAGCGCGTTGATAAGCTTCATCGTCTAAAATAGTCCCTTCTTTTAAATAAAAAGAGACATCGGCAATATGGATACCAATTTCATAATTCCCATTTTCTAATTTTTTAAATGACAAGGCATCATCAAAATCCTTAGCATCTTTAGGATCTATGGTAAAAGTCAAAGTATT
>CALQBR020000243.1 GCA_943328865.2 Sphingobacterium thalpophilum | reverse complement strand
GTTTTCGTAAAACTAAAAGTATCGGTGCAATTTATGGTCGTAAAAGAAACTGTTTACGATGCTTTTTACAAATTAGAATACCCACATGATCAAATTACCTCCTATGTATTTGATGTGGTGCGTGCAGAAGTGCCAAAGTTAAAATTGGACGATGTCTTTGAAAGAAAAGACGATATCGCCATTGCGGTAAAAAGAGAACTAAACGAAGCTATGACAACCTATGGCTATACGATTATCAATACATTGGTAACCGATATTGATCCAGATATACAGGTAAAAAATGCGATGAACAGAATCAATGCGGCGGATAGAGAAAAAACAGTCGCCGAATTTGAAGCTGAAGCATCAAGAATTAGAATTGTTGCCAAAGCCAAAGCGGAAGCTGAAAGCAAGCGTTTGCAGGGACAAGGAATTGCAGACCAAAGAAGAGAAATTGCAAGAGGTTTGGTAGAAAGTGTGGATGTGTTAAATAAAGTAGGAATCAATTCTCAAGAAGCTTCGGCTTTAATTGTGGTAACACAACACTATGATACTTTGCAAGCGATTGGTGCCGATACCAATTCAAATTTGATTTTATTACCCAATTCCCCACAAGCAGGAAGTGATATGTTGAATAATATGGTCGCTTCTTTTTCTGCCTCGAACCAAGTGGGTGAAATGATGAAAAACAAGGGTAAACAGAGAAAACCAAAAACAGAAAACAATCAATCGGATGTAACATCCAAAGAAACTCCTGAAACAGAGGTTTAAAAATTATTTCCAATAAAAAAGAGGCTTAATCGCCTCTTTTTTTGTTTTGGTACCATTTGATAATATAGGGAATGGCAAGACTTAGAATCGATCCATATGAAGAAGAAAGACTGTTTTTATAAGAGTCTAATAAACCTTTTAAAAGATTTTGCGGGGTAATACTCTCTTTGGTCTTTTGAATGCTGAAAACTAATTTTTGGTAATTGATTTCTTTTTCAAGTTTCAGGATCTGCAATTCCAATTCAATTTGGTCATAGGAAGCGTACTTTTTAGCCATGATTAGTCGTTAAAAAAGATTTCTGAAAATTTCTCTAAAATAGGGCCTTCAACAATTTTATCCTTAATTAAGAATAAAAGTAAGGTTATCATAAAATAAATACCCCCAATAATTAAAAATCCCAAAGCATAATTGTCTAATGTTTTTCCAATAGCGATAGCGCCAGCGATGGAACAAAACAACAATACCATCAAAAAACACAAAACTATCAAAGCGAATTTGAGAATCATCGTGGTGGATTTCATTGCCACTTTGAAACCCCAAAGTTTATAATACGCTATATTACTATCCACATAAGCTTGGGCTTGATTTTGGATCGACTCAGCATTTTCTTTTATTTCTTCGTAGGCCATGCGTTAAAAGTTATTTTTGAAGTTTGGCATTTTTTTCTTTTAACTGCGCTAACTTTTCTTCTAAAAAAGAAATCACATCTTCAGTTTTATGACTCATATTAGAAACAATATCTTCATAGCTTTCTTCTAAATCGAATTGGGCATTAGAAAATTTATTCCTAATATCTTTTGAAGCCTTTTGTAATTTTAGTTTCAAATCTTTTTGGGCATCATCAAAACCATCTTTTAATTTTTCTCTTGTTTTGGATCCTTTATCAGGAGCAAACAAAATACCAAGCGTGGCTCCAATAGCTGTTCCTACTAAAATTGCCAATACGGTGTTTCCTGTGTTATTCGACATGATTATTAAATTTTAAGATTTATTAAAAATAAAAATACAGATTTATTAACAAAGATACTTTAACAAATCGGTAAAAAACTTTTTTATTAGGCAAAAACGCAAATTAAGCGTCTTTGCTCGTGTATTATTTAAAAAACATAAGCAATGTGGTTTAAATCTAAAAAACACTTTAAAATGAGTTTATAGAAGCGGTTTTTAATTAGAAAAATTGATGTTAAAAATTATTTTGATAATCAATATCAATAATAAGAAAAGCTCCTGAAAACAGAAGCTTTTGATTGAAAAAATTTATCGCTTGAAAAAGTTAAAAATGGAGCTCGTTTAATAATTCCAAAACCTTAGTGTCTTTTTCTGTATCTTTCAATGCTTCCAATTGGACTTTAAAATCTTTTGCCAAATTCGAATCCATGTTCAGATTTTGAAGCGCCAATGAGCGAACCGCAGGCATCTGACTTTTTAAAGACATTCCAAATAATTTGGTTAATGGTTCTGATTCGATATCCTTAGCATGTACCTTGTCTGAATAATACAAAATCAGATGGGCAAACAATAACGCATTGTTGTCATTTTTGACATTCTTAACAATCGTTTGGTTCATTAAACTATAATTGTCAATGCTCTTTATATTGTCAATAATCGTATTTAAGATAAATGCAGCATTTGAATCGTCCTTTTCTTTAACATATTTATTGATTTCCTTTTGGGTTGCCATCAATAAATTGGCCTCTTTTTTACCTTTTTCTTCCCAAGCATCTTTAAGGCCAACGGTTTTATTGAAGACTAATTTCTCAGCACTACTCTCTTTATCTACACTGAAATAACCCAATCGTTGGAATTGGAATTGATCTCCTGATTTGGAGGCGATCAAACTTGGCTCAACAAATCCAGTTACAATTTGTAAAGAATCGGGATTGATAAAATCCAAGAAATTTTTCTCTTTGTGACTATCGGGTGCTTCATCGATAAACAAACGATCATACAAACGAACTTCCGTTGAAATGGCATGAGACTTAGAAACCCAATGCAAGGTCCCGGCTACTTTTCTTTGAGAAGCCTCACTCCCACTTCCACTTCGGCTGTCTGAATCATAGGTAACTTGAATTTCCGTGATGTTTCCAGTAGCATCTTTCACAACACTTTCTCCCTTAATAATGTAGGCATTTTTTAAACGGACTTCACCGCCTAAAGTCAAACGGAAAAATTTGGCGGGGGCTACCTCCAAAAAGTCGTCTCTTTCAATATACAATTCTCGAGAAAATGGTACTTTTCTAAAACCAGCATCGTCGTCTTCTTGATTGTTTTCTGCTTCAAGCCATTCTTCCTGATCGATCGGATAATTGGTAATGACCAGTTTGATTGGGTCTAAAACAGCCATTACTCTTGGTGCGGTTTTGTTTAAATCTTCGCGTAAACAAAATTCTAAAAGCGAAAAATCAATAACATTTTCGCGTTTGGCGACACCTATAATCTCACAAAACTTGCGAATCGAATTGGCCGTATAACCTCTTCTTCTCAAACCAGAAATAGTAGGCATTCTAGGGTCATCCCAACCGTTAACAATATTTTCCTGAACTAATTGTAATAATTTTCTTTTGCTCATCACCGTATAATTCAGGTTCAAGCGGGCAAATTCATATTGATTGGGTCTTACTTT
>CALQBR020000242.1 GCA_943328865.2 Sphingobacterium thalpophilum | reverse complement strand
TCCCTGTAGTCTCAAGGTCAAAAAAGCAAATTGGTTTATTGAGTTTAAGTTCCATTTTTATGTTTTGAATTCGTACAAATATAACAATTGAATTTGACAAAAATTGACTTCAAAAAAAATGACCCCAATCTATTTGAGGTCATTTATATAATCGTTAATTCTATTTTAGAAATCCCTGTTTACATCAAAAGCTTCTAAATAATCAGCTACTCGTTTTACAAACGAACCGCCTAGAGCACCATCCACCACACGGTGATCGTAACTGTGTGATAAAAACATTTTATTGCGAATTCCAATAAAATCGCCCTCTGGGGTTTCAATAACTGCTGGCACCTTACGAATAGCTCCTAGTGCTAAAATCCCTACTTGCGGCTGATTGATAATTGGAGTACCAAAAACGCTTCCAAAAGTCCCCACGTTAGTAACTGTATAGGTTCCTCCTTGGGTGTCATCTGGTTTTAGTTTACCTGCTTTGGCACGATCTCCTAAATCGTTTACCGCTTTTGCCATCCCAACTAAATTCAATTGATCGGCATTTTTTATAACAGGAACAATTAAGTTTCCATTAGGCAAGGCTGCTGCCATTCCTAAGTTGATATTTTTTCTTTTAATTATATAATCTCCGTCAACAGAAATATTCATCCCTGGAAAATCTTTCAATGCTTTGGCTACTGCTTCCATAAAAATTGGAGTGAAAGTCAATTTCTCCCCTTCTCTTTTTTCAAACGCATTTTTATTTTTCTCTCTCCATTTCCAAATATTAGTCACATCCACCTCAATAAAAGACTGAACGTGAGCCGATGTTTGTACCGAAGCAACCATGTAACCGGAAATCAGCTTGCGCATACGGTCCATTTCTACTATTTCATCCCCTCCATTTACAGAAACTGGAGCCGCTTTTTGCACAACTGGAGCTGAAGTTGCTTTTGGAGCTTCCACCACTGTTGCCGCTTCAACTACAGGTTGATTGCCTCTATTTTTAACGTATTCTAAAATATCATTTTTAGTCACTCTTCCATCCTTTCCTTCACCAGCTATTGTTTCTAATTCAGCAACAGAAACCCCCTCTTCTTTAGCAATGTTTTTTACCAAGGGCGAGAAAAATTTATCGGAATCAGCAAAATTTGTTGGAACCGCAACTATTTGTTTGGCAGTTTCTACTGTTTTTGAAACAGCCTCTACTGCTTGTGCTGGAATTGCTACCGGAGGCGCTTCAACAGCACTACCTTCGATTTCAATAATAGCAATGGTTTGTCCTACCTGAACCACATCATCCACATTAAAAAGAATCTCAGTGATGACTCCCGTTACTTCAGAAGGCACTTCACTATCAACCTTATCAGTAGCAATTTCAAGGACTGCTTCATCAGCTTCGATTGTTTCTCCTACTTTTTTCAGCCAATTAGTGATGGTTGCTTCTGCAACGCTTTCTCCCATTTTGGGCAATTTCAATTCAAACTTTGCCATATTTATAAACTAAAGTTATTTTTTGTATTTGGTTTGCAAAATTACTGATTATTTTAAACTATAATTCCACAAAGCATGTTTTTTTAATCGATTTCAATCACCTCGCCTCTGTCGTTACTGCTATTACTCCCAATCATATAAGCGGTCGATTTTGGAATAATTTTAAACGTGTATCCTTTATTCTTATTTTTTTCTAAAAAAGCAATAATTTCTTGGAAGGAAAAACAAGCATTATCTAAGAGGATTTCTATTTGATTTTGATTGCTATTCGGATGCGAAAATAAAGTATTTCCTGCAAGTAATGCTGTCTGATCGACCTTTTTTCGCAACTGCTTTTCTAATTTATTTTTTAGACATTCATTAGCAGAACAAAGGATATATTCATTCACCTTCAAACTTGAGTTGGATTTCACTTTTTTGGCCTGATTTTTCTTTAGGATTGCAAAAAAGAAAGCACCAAGTCTCATAAAAACATCAAATACAAAAGAAACCCGAAAATGTTTTTGATAAAAGAAATACATGGCTTCGCGAAAACGTCTCATATAAGTACCGTCTTTTATCGTACTTTCTCCTTTGTAATGAATCACAGAAGTATCATGAAAATAATAATTGGATTTTCCTTTTTGCAAGACAGTATAGGACAAATCAATATCATCGGAATACATAAAACATTTTTCATCAAACCCGCCCACCTCGAGATACAAATCGCGTTTGATCACCATAAAAGCGCCTACTAAGATATCAACTTTACCCGTTTCGTTTTCACTTATATGCTGGGCATAATATTTATTAAAAAGACTTGAATTGGGAAAAATTTTATACAAACCGGTTATTTTGGTAAAAGCAACCCAAGGTGTTGGAACCCCTCTTTTACTCTCTGGAAGAAAATTTCCAGTTCCGTCAATGAGTTTGCAGCCTACAATTCCTAAATCAGCTTGTTGTTTGGCAAAAGCCAGCACTTTTACAAAAGTATCTTCCGCGACTACCGTATCAGGATTAAGAATACAAAGGTATTCGCCTTGCGCTACTGCAACACCTATATTATTCCCTTTAGGAAAACCAGAATTTTCTTTGTTTTCAATAAGGGTAATATTTGGAAAACGTTGCCTCATCATTTCACAACTGTCGTCCCAAGAGTGGTTGTCAACCACGATGATTTCGCCATCTATATTTTCGAGTGCTTTTTGAACACTTAAAACGCATTGCTCTAAAAAATAGCGGACATTGTAATTGAGTATGATAACGGATAATTGCATTTTTCAAAGATATATTTTAAGTTGCAAAATGCAAATATCAAAGACCAATAGTTTCTAAAGTAGGATTTTAATTACTCCAAACACTTCATCCGTATTGTATTTTTGTTAATTTTAAGCGGTATAAAAATGGATTAAACCCATAAGAGTATGGTTTTATTTCTGCTTTTAATCCCTTTTATTTTAACTACTTACAAAGATGAAAATGCAAAAAAAAATATTCATTTTCCTATTATGCGCCATGCTTTCGCAAGCACAGACTAAGAAACATTCCGACTATCCTTCTGAAAATTCCAACCTTGAATCAATTACGAATAAAGAACGAGGCCAGATGGCTTCAAAAAAAATAAAAATTCTCCGTTCAGAAAAAATTAGTGACTCCATTCCTGAAACTTCAGGATTACTCTCTTTTCAAAATTTATTATGGACGCACAATGACGACCACGACACCATCCTTTACGGATTAGATCATCAAGGAAAAATCAAAAAGAAAATCAATTTAAAAGGCATCAAAAATATAGAATGGGAAGAAATAGCGCAAGACAGTGCCTTTATCTATCTTGGCGATTTTGGCAACAACTCAAAGGGTAATCGACAAGATTTGCGCATTTTAAGAATCGAAAAAGAATCACTATCGCTATCCCATCCTGTTATAGACACT
>CALQBR020000241.1 GCA_943328865.2 Sphingobacterium thalpophilum | reverse complement strand
CTATTTTATTAGACAATTGGGATTTAAGTGTTAAACGCTCTACTGCAATTGTAAGAGTCTTAACAAAAGAATTTAAAGTAAATCCGAAACAATTAATTGCTGCAGGAAGAAGCGAGTTTATTCCTCTAAAAGAAAACAACACCTCAGAAAATAGAGCGTACAATAGAAGAACGCGTATTGTTGTACTACCAAAAATTGATCAATTCTATGAAATGATCGAAAAAGAAATGAAAAAAAAGTAATAATTTAGTTTTAAAATATTTTAATTCATAAAAAAGCAGGTCAAATGACCTGCTTTTATGTATCCCTAATTCGTTTATCAATAACCAATTAAATATTTAAATTAAGAATAACATGACAATATTTATAAAGATTTACCCGATTCAAAACAATTCTATAGCTAATATAAACTATTTTGATTAAATAATATGGTTTTTACTACTAAAATTTAATCGGTTTATAAAATATCCAAACTTCCTTTTCCTTCCCTAAGTACTACTGGGAATCCATTAGAAAAATCGATAATGGTAGAGGGTTGATTATCTCCATATCCTCCATCAATAACCACATCGACTCTATTTTGCCATTTCTCAAAAATCAACTCTGGATCGGTAGTGTATTCAATTACATCATCCTCATCATGAATGGAAGTCGACACGATGGGATTTCCTAATTGTCGGACGATTTCGAGCGCAATATTATTATCGGGTACGCGAATTCCAACGGTAGTTTTCTTTTTGAATTCTTTTGGAAGATTTTGGCTACCTGGTAAAATAAAAGTGTAAGCACCTGGCAAGGCCTTTTTGAGTAATTTAAAAGTGGGCGTATCTAATTGTTTAACATAATCCGAGATATTACTCAAGTCATGACAAACAAAAGAGAAATTCGCTTTTTCAAGTTTTACTCCTTTTATTTTTGCAATACGTTCCAAAGCCTTGGTATTGTTGATATCGCAACCCAAACCATAAACTGTATCTGTCGGATAAATAACCAACCCTCCATCTTTTAAAACCTTAACGACTTTGGCAATAGCCGCTTCGCTAGGTTTGTCTTCATATATTTTGATAAATTGTGACATAATTTTAAATTATTAATTTATTCCAAATTTACTTACATAACAATATCCAACTTGGCAAATCGCAACAACAATTTCTTGATGCCTCCCACTTCAAATCGAATCTCTGCTTTTTTATCTGCCCCCACTCCTTCTAAATTAATCACTTCCCCTTTTCCAAAGCGTTCGTGCATCACAATATTTCCAACTACGAGCTTATTGTCAAATAAATTTGCTGCTACTGAAGGACCATTATTAGAAACTGGCTTTAATTTTCGAATATTCAACTCAGATTTGGGATCATTATCTGTAAGATGTTTGGGAGGCGTACCGCTTAATGGTTTTGCCAATCGCAATTTAGATTTGTCGATATCTCCAAAGATATCACTATCAATCATAGGTTTATAACGATAACTGTTTTCTGCTGGGGTAAGATACTCTAAATATTGCCCTTCAATTTCTTCGATAAAACGAGAGGGTTCACTATCCGTCAGTTTTCCCCATCGGTAACGTGATTGTGCATAAGTCAAGTAAGCTTGTTTTTCGGCACGGGTTAATGCCACATAAAACAAACGACGCTCTTCCTCTAGTTCACTTCTAGTACTCATACTCATCGCACTAGGGAACAAATCTTCCTCCATTCCTACCACAAAAACTTGAGGGAACTCCAAACCTTTGGCCAAGTGAATCGTCATTAATGCAACTCGATCTTCATCAGAGGTATCTTTATCTAAATCGGTTGCCAAAGCCACATCTTCCATAAATTCAGAAAGCGCCCCGCGAGCACCGTCAATTTCTTTTTGACCTTCTGTAAAATCTTTTATCCCGTTTAACAATTCTTCTATATTTTGGATTTTCGCCATCCCTTCCGGTGTTGCATCCTTTTTTAATTCCTGAATCAAGCCTGTTTTTTTAGCCACATGATCCGTAATATAAAAAGCATCTTGATTTTCATTAATCACTTGAAAACTCTGAATCATCGTTACAAAATCATGTAGTTTTTGTTTGGTTCCTGAATTCAATTTCAAGTCAATTTTGTCGATATTTTGCATCACTTCAAAAACAGAGCGTTTGTAGTGATTCGCGGCAATCGTTAATTTTTCAACGGTAGTATCTCCAATACCACGAGCGGGATAGTTTATGACCCGAATTAAAGCTTCCTCATCTTTTGGATTGATGACCAATCGCAAATAACACAGAACATCTTTAATTTCCTTTCTTTGGTAAAATGACAAACCACCATAAATTCGGTAAGGGATATCTCGCTTTCGAAGTGCATCTTCCATGGCCCTCGATTGGGCATTGGTTCGGTATAAAATGGCAAAATCGCCATTCATCATTTGGTTTTGCATCTTTTGTTCCCAAATGGTTCCTGCTACAAAACGACCTTCTTCTCCATCTGTCAAACTGCGGTGCACTTTTATTTTTGCGCCAGCATCATTAGCGGTCCAAACAATTTTATCGAGTTTGGTTTTATTTTTATCAATAATGGAATTGGCAGCTTCAACGATATTTTTGGTGGAGCGGTAATTCTGTTCCAAACGAAAGGTTTTTACGCCTTCATAATCTTTTTGGAAATTTAAAATATTGTTAATGTTTGCACCTCGAAAGGCATAAATACTCTGCGCATCATCTCCTACTACACAAATATTCTGAAAACGATCTGATAAAGCGCGGACAATCAAATATTGGGAATGATTCGTATCTTGGTACTCATCTACTAAAATATAGCGAAAACGATCTTGGTATTTTGCCAAAACCTCTGGAAAACGAGTCAACAGTTCATTGGTTTTCAATAACAAATCATCAAAATCCATTGCACCTGATTTAAAACAACGATCCACATAATTTTGATAAATCTCGCCCATCCGAGGCTTTTTAGCCATCGCATCCGATTCTTGTAATTCAGGATTATTCAAATAGGCTTTTACTGTAATCAGACTGTTTTTATAAGAAGAAATTCGGTTTAAAACCTGTTTGGGTTTATATACATCTCGATCCAATTGCATTTCTTTGATAATGGCTGAAATGGCACGCAAACTATCTTGTGTATCGTAAATCGTAAAATTGGAAGGGTAGCCTAATTTATCGGCTTCAGAACGCAGAATTCTAGCAAAAACGGAATGAAAGGTACCCATCCAAAGGTTCTTAGCCTCACTGCTACCGACAATATCTGCGATTCGTTTTTTCATTTCACGCGCCGCTTTATTGGTAAATGTCAATGACAAAATACTAAAGGCATCAATGCCTAAGCTCATCAAATAGGCAATTCGAATGGTCAATACACGGGTTTTTCCAGAACCAGCGCCCGCAATGATAATCATAGGGCCGTCTT
>CALQBR020000240.1 GCA_943328865.2 Sphingobacterium thalpophilum | reverse complement strand
TAATAAATATTCAATTTAGGATTCCAAAGATACAAGACGTTCTTAATGTTGTCTTCTCGGCCTTTTAGACTGGCGTTAAAAACATGAAACATCGCTACCACATCGGCAAAATAGGTTTGATGGTTGGAAACAAAAAGGACATTGTGATTGGGTAAGGAACGAATGATGGCAGAACCTTCAATACGCAATTCGTTAAAGCCTCGGTAGCGCCTATGAGTAATCACTCCAAAAACACGAATTAATCCTTTTTTAATAAAAAGCAGGTGTCCAAAAGGATTTCTTTTGAATAAGCCCATAGCAAGTTGCTGTTTTGTTAAATAAGCGACTAAAATACAAAAACTTATTGCTTAATGGCCTTTTTCAGGACTTCTTTTAACTCACTCATCATCATCGCGGTAGCACCCCAAACATAATACTCGTTAATCTTAAATGTAGGCATCTCAATATCTGTTGCATAGGAAGTATTCATTCGCTTCATTACAACATTGGCTTCGTCTAAAAAATCAACCAAGGGAACTTCAATAATTCCGGCTACTTCATCAAATTGTTCGGTAAAGTGTAATTCAGTTTGCGCTATTCCCATAAAAGGTGCCACAAGAAAGTTACTCGGTGGGATATAAATCTCAGAAAAAGCCTTAATCACTTGAATTTTTTCAGGGGCAATACCAATTTCTTCGTGGGTTTCTCGCAGCGCTGTCTCTTGTAATGAGAAATCTTCCTGCTCCACCTTACCTCCTGGAAAGGCAATTTGAGAGGAATGAACACCAGGATATGAATTTCTAACAATCAACACCAAGTGGGTTTGATTATTCTTAGGATAAAAAAGCATCATCACTGCGGCTTTTCTTGGATTTTTATCATTATAATCTTCTTCCTCTAAAGCCAAAACCCGTTCCAAAGGCGCCATTTTTAAGTGGGCCGATGTGGACAGCAACTTTTCTTTCTCTATTTTTGGGACGTATTTTATAAATTCAAGAAAATCCATAATCTTAGCTTATTTTTACAGACAAATATCCTTAAATATAGTGCAAAAAAGCCTTATTTGCAAATTTTAAAAAGCCAATTCTATTAAAAATGTACAGTAAAGAAGAAAACCAACGTCTAAAGAGAGAATTTTGGATTGCCTTTGCCGAAAAGTACCCAAGAAAATGGGTCTTGTATGATACCAAAATTAAAGATTTTTCATTCAAGTTTTATGTCGAAAACACCAAAGCGCAAGTTTTAATTGATATCGAACATCGAAATGAAGACAAACGCTTGCAATATTTTGAAAAAATGGAAGCCTTCCGAACAATTCTAGAAACGGAATATCTCTCGGGTTTGGTATTTGAAAAAAACTTTACCCTTGATAGCGGTAAGACCATCAGCCGCATTTGGGTTGAAAAATCACAAGTCAGCGTGAGCAATAGAAAATATTGGGATGAAATTTTTGATTTTTTCTTTAAGAAAATGAATGCCTTAGAAATGTTTTACCTGGAGTATGAGGCTATTATTAAGGATATAGAATAGCGGCATTTCAAATGAGTAACAAAAAAATAAGCTCATTCCCTGAGGCTGTATCGCATCCAATGATACTGTTATTTTTAGACCTGTATAGAAAACTAAAGCGAGGCGCGGATTGTCAAACCATGAATCCTTATTCAGATAAAAAACGACCGCGGTCATTTTAAAGTAGCACCCTATGTTTGGTTAGATTGAACCTGATGAATATACCAATCCAACTCCTCCTTAAAATTAATTAATAGTCAAGTATTGTAAAATAGAACTGTAAGATCATTAAAAATCAATATTCTAAGTCTAATTTATAGGTTCAGAGGTTTTGGACTGATCTCTTTCAAGACACCTTGGATAGCACAAAAAATAAATCAATATGGTTTTAAATATTTAACAAGATTTATAAGTCAAAATAAATCATTCCCAAATAACATTTAAAATATGATAATTCAAACTTACTCATATTTAACTTGATGATAATCAAAAATACCATCCCATAATTCATCTACTCTTACAAGAGCCTTATCTAATGGTAAAACGGTCCATTTACCATTGACTTCAAGACCTAGTCCAATATTCTTCAATTTGAAAAGGGCATCTTCTACGTCAAAATCCAACTGAATTTGGAATGCGGCTTGAATCCAATCTTCGATATGGCTATCCAACGCTTCAGCAGAAAGTGGTTCTTGACTTATACTCAAAAAAGCATAGGCTAAAATAGTTTCCTTTAATTCTTCTTCTTCTGCGCTATCGATTAACATTGGAAAAACAACACTATTATTTCCCATGTTTTTAAAGTACAAACTATCCGTAAGCATTTTAGAAAATTTAATTTTCTTACTAACGTAATTATTATATTGTCGGAATAAATAAGCTGCTAGAACCCCTAATGCTATCAAACCTTGAATTAGGGATGCTTTACTGTTACTTATATCTAGAACTTGACCCGTTTGATAAGCTGCATACATCGTTACCAATGCCGGAATCACTTTAGCACTTAATAAGGATATTCCCCCAGCTAAACCTGGTATCCAAAGTAACAATTTATCTTTCAAGGACATTTTAGGAACTGCATTCGGAAAAATCGTTTCTAAATCATTCTTCGGTACTTTCTTAAAAAGTTTAATAATTGAACAACCAGGTGTAAAAGGTAAATTTATAATATCACTCTGCTGCCTTTGAAAGTAAGTAGCGTCTTTGTAATTGATGTAAATAACTACATAATCATAGTACATTAATTCGACTTCTTTCTCCCAAAAAACAAATCGTTTCACTTTTTCAGTAGTGGTATGATGGCCACGAGTATAAAGAAAATATTCTTTAAAATCATCAAAATTGATTTTTAATTGTAATCCTATTAAATCCGCTTCGTCTATTGCTTCGTCTAAATCGGATTGATCAATTTGGCTATAGTTACCTCTTTCAAGGACTTCAAGCATGGATGATTTAAAAATTGAGTAATCACTATTACTACTGAATTTTACTCGCTCTTCTTTTAACTTATCAGGATCAAAAGCAGTATAATTACGTTTAATTTTTCGAATTAAATTAAATCCTTGATCGTGAAAATAATGTTCTAAAATTTCAAATAACTTTTCAAATTTACCCTTTTCCAAAGTTGAAAAAGAATTCGTCATCAACAATTTTTCCAATAAAACCTCTTTATCAAAAGGAAGGTATTGTTCGGTTTTCATCTTAAAATTATAAATTAATTAGAGTGTAAAAATACGATATTATCGGTCCAACCCAAAAACTTAGAAAAAACAAAAAACCCCAATCTTTACAGATTGGGGTTTTTCAAAAGAAAGGCGACGACATACTCTCCCACATAACTGCAGTACCATCTGCGCAGGCGGGCTTAACTTCTCTGTTCGGGATGGGAAGAGGTGAGCCCCGCCGCAATAACCACCT
>CALQBR020000239.1 GCA_943328865.2 Sphingobacterium thalpophilum | reverse complement strand
TAAGTTTGTAGCCTCCAGTTTTCTTCTTCGGGTCATGGCTACACCTGCTAAATTTAATTTGGCAACTGCTAAATCCATATCCATAGACAACCCCAATTCGATGGCTTTTTTGAAATATTTCTCTGCTTGGATCAAATTGGTTTGGGAAAGCATGATGCCGTGTAAATAATTAAAGTAGCCCTGTTGTTTTCTTACTAAAGCGGTTTCTGGTCTTTTAATGTGTGCCAACCATTTTTGAGCTCCTGGAAAATCCTGTTTTCTCAACTTCAAGAAAGCCAATAAAATAAATTCATTTTTAAAATAAAGTAAAATAGGGATGGCAGTTAATAGGGTTAGGAAAATTCCGTTTCCTATATTTCCTTCGGTAAATTGCCAAATTCCGGTGATAAGAATCAGTCCGGCGAGTATGAGTTTGATATTTCTGTGAAACATAATAGTTGTTTTTTTTGAGTGCTCAAAGATAGTAAAAGGAATTTAAAATATTTTCATAAAACCACTTGCCAGAAAAAAAAGTCTTTGTATATTTGCACTCGGTTTTAAGGATTCATTATTTAAAACCACATTCGCTATTTTAATTCAAGATTTTAAAGATAACAAACATGAGCAAAAGAACGTTTCAACCATCGAAAAGAAAAAGAAGAAATAAGCACGGATTTATGGACAGAATGGCTTCTGCAAATGGAAGAAAAGTCCTTGCCCGTAGAAGAGCTAAAGGAAGACATAAATTAACTGTTTCTTGCGAACCAAGACACAAAAAATAATGTTTATTTGAACATAAATAAAGGCGTTACTATTTTTAGTATCGCCTTTTTTTATACAGTCTCGTTAAAAGTTTGAAATGGTGCATTTCAACTTCAAATACTAAACAAAAAAAGAACGAAAGTTACCCTAACTACAATACAAAAATACAATGCCAAAAGACACTTCCATAAAATCGGTTTTAATAATAGGTTCTGGGCCAATTGTTATCGGTCAAGCTTGCGAATTTGATTATGCAGGTTCTCAATCTGCACGATCTATTCGGGAAGAAGGAATAGAGGTTATTCTTATTAATTCCAATCCCGCCACCATCATGACGGATCCTTCTATGGCGGATCATGTGTATTTAAAACCTTTGAACACCAAATCCATCATTGAAATCCTGAAAGCCCATCCCAATATTGATGCAGTTTTGCCAACAATGGGAGGACAAACCGCATTAAATCTTTGTTTGGAGGCTGATGCTAAAGGAATTTGGGAGGATTTTAACGTGCGATTAATCGGTGTTGACATCAATGCCATCAATATTACTGAAGACAGAGAACAGTTCAAACAATTACTGCAGCGAATAGATGTTCCTACAGCACCTGCTAAAACAGCCACTTCGTACTTGCAAGGAAAAGAAATTGCTCAGGAATTTGGCTTTCCACTAGTAATCCGTCCTTCGTTTACCTTGGGTGGAACTGGAGCCGCTTTTGTACATAAAAAAGAAGATTTTGACGAATTGTTAACCCGTGGTTTAGAAGCGTCTCCAATCCATGAAGTACTAATTGACAAAGCACTTTTGGGCTGGAAAGAATATGAGTTAGAGCTTCTAAGAGATAAAAATGACAATGTGGTGATTATTTGTTCTATCGAAAATATGGATCCAATGGGAATTCATACGGGTGATAGTATCACGGTTGCACCAGCGATGACGCTATCGGATACGACTTTTCAAAGAATGCGTGATTATGCAATCTTGATGATGCGCAGTATCGGAAATTTTGCTGGAGGTTGTAATGTGCAGTTTGCCGTTTCACCTGACGAAAAAGAAGATATCGTAGCCATCGAAATCAATCCACGTGTTTCCCGTTCTTCTGCATTAGCATCAAAAGCTACAGGATATCCAATTGCTAAAATAGCCTCAAAATTGGCTTTGGGATACAATTTAGATGAATTGCAAAACCAAATTACAAAATCAACTTCTGCTTTATTCGAACCTACTTTGGATTATGTAATCGTAAAAATTCCACGTTGGAATTTCGATAAATTCGAAGGCGCTGATAGAACTTTAGGTTTGCAAATGAAGTCTGTAGGGGAAGTAATGGGTATTGGACGTTCATTTCAAGAAGCTTTGCACAAAGCAACGCAATCTTTGGAAATCAAAAGAAACGGACTCGGAGCTGATGGAAAAGGATATACCAACTACGAGCAAATTATAGAAAAATTGACTTTTGCCAGTTGGGATCGTGTTTTTGTGATTTATGATGCCATCGCTATGGGAATTCCATTGAGTAGAATTCATGAAATTACCAGAATCGACATGTGGTTCTTGAAACAATACGAGGAGTTATTTACATTAGAAAAAGAAGTTTCTAAATATAAAATCGATAATTTACCAAAGAATTTATTGCTTGAAGTGAAGCAAAAAGGATTCGCCGACAGACAAATTGCACACATGATGGGTTGTTTGGAGAGTCAGGTTTATAAATTGCGTGAAGAACAAAAAATTAATCGTGTTTACAAATTAGTAGATACGTGTGCTGCAGAATTCAAAGCACTAACCCCTTATTATTACTCAACTTTTGAGGCCGAAATCGAAACGGCTACTGGAGAGCGCTATGTGCATAATGAAAGTATAGTTACCAATAAAAAGAAAGTAGTGGTTTTGGGTTCAGGTCCAAACAGAATTGGGCAAGGAATTGAGTTTGATTATTCTTGTGTTCACGGGGTATTGGCAGCATCAGAATGTGGTTATGAAACCATTATGATTAACTGTAATCCAGAAACGGTTTCTACCGATTTTGATACTGCAGACAAATTGTATTTCGAACCTGTTTTTTGGGAGCACATTTATGACATCATTCGTCATGAAAAGCCAGAAGGGGTTATTGTACAATTGGGAGGACAAACTGCCTTGAAATTAGCGGAGAAACTCTCGAAATACGGCATTAAAATTTTAGGAACTAGCTTTGACGCCTTGGATTTGGCAGAAGATAGAGGTCGTTTTTCTGAATTATTAACCGACTTGAAAATTCCTTTCCCTCAATTTGGAATTGCAGAAACAGCTGATGAAGCTTCTGCTTTAGCAGATGTATTAGATTTCCCTCTTTTGGTAAGACCGTCTTATGTTTTGGGAGGTCAAGGCATGAAGATTGTCATCAACAAAAAAGAATTGGAAGAGCACGTAATTGATTTGTTGAAATCGATTCCTGGAAATAAATTGCTTTTAGACCATTATTTAGATGGCGCTATTGAAGCAGAAGCGGATGCCATTTGTGACGGTGAAAATGTCTATATCATAGGGATAATGGAACACATTGAGCCTTGCGGAATCCATTCTGGAGATAGTAATGCGACTTTGCCTCCTTTTAACTTAGGCGAATTTGTGATGCAGCAAATTAAAGACCATACCAAGAAAATTGCGTTGGCATTGCGAACAGTT
>CALQBR020000238.1 GCA_943328865.2 Sphingobacterium thalpophilum | reverse complement strand
GTTGTAGATTGTCCATTGGTGAGTGTTTTATTTAACACATTTCCAGCAGTGTTTAGTGCTGTAGTAATGCCGGTTTGTCCCAAGGCAGCAGTAGTGGCGGTAATAGACGTAGGGGTGCAAGTTGCTGTGGCGCAAGTCGTACAACCAGTCACGGGACTATTGTTATAAATCCATACAAAATTATCGCTAATATCGGTACAAGTAGCATCTGTTATGGTTATGGTAACACAAAAGTTGTATTGGGTGTTAGGCGTTACGGTATACGTTTTTCCACTTCCAAATGAAGTATTACCTGTACTGGTTAGCGGTGCACTACAACCCGCTACCGGATAGACCTGATAAGCTCTGGTGAAAACACAGCCATTATTATCAGGTGTGTGTTTTGAATTTATTGCATTTACAAATCCAACAGAAGTCTCTGTAGGCCCTGTGGTATAAGCCCAACAAAATTGTTTGACTGTTCCATTTGGGGTCAGTAGGGCTGGGGAGAAATTATGACCTGCAGCATTGCTGGAAGTATTATCATAATCAGCCTTAGCTGTTGTGGCATCTGCAAAATGAGCCCCTCCACAGTTACCTGGTCCATCTGAGCAGGTACAAGTAGTGGTTGCAGTAGTACAAACTGCACCAGGGATGGTATAGGTTTTTAAACATTGTGATTGGACGGGATCTCCATATTCTCCTCCTGAGCTTCTTGCTGAGGCGTCTAGTTCAATTGTTTGAACACATCCTGCTACTGTTACAGTAACTATTTTGTTGTTGTAATCACCAGACCCAAATCCATATTGATAGTCACCTGATTCAAAAGTTACTACGTCGGTACGGTTTGCGTAATGGTATTTAAAGTAGCTGTCTTGTGGTGTTCCGGGTCTAATTGAGCCATATCCGGTACCAATACTGGTACCTGTTTTTCCAATTAAATTATCAGAACCTGCCTTGGAAAAAAAGTTAGGAGAAAAAGTATTTACAATTGGCGCAGAACCAGTACTATTTTTGAAAAGTAAGGCGAATCCATAACTATAACCATCACTACTCCCTACATCAATACTAACATTTATAGTGTATGTTTTTGTTCCGTTGCCATTATCTACAACCGTTACGGAGTTAATGGTTGAATTATGACATGCTAGCATGTCCATACTTGTTAGTAAAACAAATAATAGAAAAATTTTAGTAATAATATTTTTCATTTTTAGGAGGTATTGGAGTTGTTGGTTGCTTTGTGTAATAATAATAATTATCTTTTTTTAGATAAAAAATATTCTAAAACAAAAAAATCAAAATACGCCGTTCTAATTCAAAAGGTGTGATTAAATTGTAATGTTTTAAAAATCAGTATTTTGTAATTAAAAGGTGCTAGCCATTTTACTTTAACTTTCGCTGTTTGTTTTTATTTATGTGTTTTTTATTGAGAATTTAATCTAAAATTAACACAAGATGCCAAATATAGAATTTTTTTTCTAAATTGAATTAAATGAATTTGAATTTTATAAGTAAAAAATATAGATGCAATATTTTTAATTTAATAACTTCATACCTATCCGCTCCAAGCGGATTGACTTTTTATGGTTTCATTCTATTCAAACCTTCTCTTTCAGTATAGGTGTCTTTCGTATAAGCTAATTTTAAATTTCGCATTAAACTTTTATCTATTAAAGTACCTAAAAAAAGGTATAAATGTTCAATGTCATCGTTCGATAAATTCATTGGTTTTTTTAGTTGTGAAGCAATTTTCTTATTTGGTTCTATAGAGTTGTAATAGTTTAATACCTCTTTCAACTCACTAAAACGCCCATCATGCATATAATCTGCTGAATAGTAACTGTTTCTCAATGAAGGCACCTTGAATTTCAGGGCGTCTTTAGAATTATTAGTAATTTTCATTCGTCCCATATCTTTAAAAACGGTGTCAATTGGTAATCCATTGTTTTCAAAGCCATTATTGGTAAATAAAGGTTCGGTATGACAGGAAGCGCATTTTTGTTTAAAAATGGAATAGCCATGGGACTCTTCTGCGGTGAAATTTTCTTCCTTTCGCATCACTTTGTCATATTTAGAATCAGTAGATTTTAACATTACTAAAAAATGAGAAAGTGCTAATAGTATTCTATCTTTTGTGACTTCAGATGATCCAAAGGCGTTATGGAATAAATTGGGGTATTGTTTGCTTTTGCTAAGTTTAGCAATCACATTCTCCATTGTTTCGTTCATTTCATCGGGATTCGTAATGGGGTTTGCCGGTTGTTTTACTAGATCAGTAATTGCCCCGTCCCACATAAAGTTTTTTGACCATGCTAAATTGACCAAAGCAATAGAATTCCGAGTGCCCATTTTATCGCCTACGCCGTGACTGGCATGATGGTCTCTATGAGAGAAAGCATTGCCTTGAAAATGACAACTTGCACAAGAAACCATTCCATCGCTAGAAAGGTAGGGGTCATAAAACAAGCTTTTTCCTAACTGAAAACTTTCCTCAGTAATAGGATTTTTTTTGAAATCATACGTTGGTTTGGGCCAGCCTTTTGGGACTTCAAAATAGATAGGCGTTGGACTTTTTTGTGTAAAGCCAAGTGTTAATAGAATAACTATAACAAATAGAAAGATTGACTTGGTTCTCATTCTACTGAAAATAATTGGATTGATGTATCTGCAATTATCATGGCCTCTTTTCCAGGTGACATGACACTATTTCTTTCTCTAAGGGATAGGTTAGCAAAAATTTTTGCTAAATCGACCTTGATTTTTATATTGTCGATCCCTTTTTTATTTTCTAATGTAATTCTTCTGATCGCATAATTAGGGGATTCGTATCCGCCAATATGGAATTGAAATTCTTTTTTTGGGGTGGCACAACTCGGACTTTTTCCCTCTAGTTTCATGTTGATGTAGCCACTTTGCCACGACCAATACATTCCGTTCATAGGATCTAAATCGCCCTCCATGGCTCCAGATACACTAGACAAACTATCGATCCCGATATCGAAATGTATTTTTGAAATTATTTTATTTGAATCGTTTGGAATCAATAACTTTGATGATACTGGTTTTTTAATGTCTAAGAGATGGACACTATTTTTCTCTTTTAGAATGGAGTTGTCGTTATATTCAATTTCAAAATTGGATAGGTAAAATTTAAAATTTACAATTTCTAGGGTATCTTTTTTATCAGATAGATATTTTTTGTTAAGTAGTAAAGGTTCGTCCTTGAATATTAATTTAAATTCTATATTTAAATTAGTTCCGACTTCCTGTGCTTCCATCAATTGAAATACAAGCAATATATTTATAAACAAAAAGTAGGCTTTTAAGTTCATTGAAGAAGACTTTAAATATGTTTTGGGTAATATTTATCCAAAATTAATAAAAGGGGGTGGTTTGTCCTTTTTATTTTAGTTAATTTTTTATTTTAACGAATTCTTTTTACT
>CALQBR020000237.1 GCA_943328865.2 Sphingobacterium thalpophilum | reverse complement strand
TTATGACGATGACATCAAGACCAAAGAAGAATTGGCAGGCGTGCAAATTACCAAAGGACCAAAGCTACAATTAAAGCAAATGCTAGGCGTTGGAGTGATTTATGCTTTTTAAAACTTACCGCTCTTTAAGTGGTATTAAATTGCATTAGTGTGTATTTTTTAACTTTAGCTGTTTTTTATATGTTATTATTACGCTAAATTTGCGTGAAATAATCCCAATCTGTTGACCGTTTTTCATTCCATATCCGATTTTAAATCTACTCGAAAAACCATAGTGACTTTGGGCACTTTTGATGGCGTTCATATTGGCCATAAAAAAATCCTTGAAAAACTCCTCCAAAACACAGCGGATGGTTCCTACGAAAGTCTGATTCTCACTTTTTTCCCGCATCCACGGATGATTTTACAGGAAGCCTCAGAGATAAAACTACTCAACACCATATCCGAACGGGCGTTATTATTAGAACAAACAGGATTGGATTATTTAATTATTCATCCTTTTGACAAAGCCTTTTCACAATTGACAGCAGAGGAATTTGTAAAAAACGTTTTGGTGGGTCAATTCAACATTCACAAAATCATCATTGGCCACGACCACCGTTTTGGTAAAAATCGCACCGCCAATATCGACGACTTAATTCTTTACGGCAAGCAATATGGCTTTGAAGTCGAACAAATTTCAGTTGAGGAAATCAATGCTGTTTCTGTGAGTTCTACCAAAATCAGAAATGCCATTGTAGCAGGCGAAATCACGTTAGCAAAAGATTATTTGGGGTATGATTATTTTTTGACAGGCACGATTATCAAAGGCAAGCAACTTGGCAGAACCATTGGTTTTCCTACGGCAAACCTACATATCGAAGAAGACTACAAATTGATTCCACAAAATGGGGTGTACCTCGTAAAGTGTTCGATTGCTGGCACTGAAACTTTTGGAATGATGAACATAGGTACAAACCCTACAGTAGGAGGAAGAAATCAATCCATCGAGATTCACTTTTTTGATTTTGAGGGCAATTTGTATGGTACTGAAATTGCCGTTTCTATATTACACCGCCTTCGTGACGAAGAAAAATTCGAATCGCTCGAGGCACTGTCCGCTCAGCTTCAGCAAGACAAAAACACTTGCCGTTCCTACCTCCAATCGCTATAACGATTTTCATTGTTTTAATCGTGGTAGCTATTTAAATACCCAAAATAAAAAGCGGAATTTTCAAAAACACCAAATTTCTATTCTATCTTTCTGCTTTGCGTGTTTAGAACTATTTGATTACTTTTGAGGAATCTAAACTAAGCGCGATGAGTATTACTAAACACGACTGGACCAAAGAAGCTATTATTGATCTATATAACAAACCCTTGATGGATTTGCTTTTTGAAGCAGCCTCGATTCATCGGGAACACCATGACCCTAATGTGGTTCAAGTATCGACTTTATTATCGATAAAAACAGGCGGTTGCCCTGAAGATTGTGGTTATTGCCCACAAGCAGCACGTTACCATACCGATATTGAAGGAAATGATTTAATGTCAGTTAGTCAGGTAAAAGCACAAGCTTTAAGAGCCAAATCTAGTGGTTCGTCTCGTGTATGTATGGGAGCGGCTTGGAGAAACGTAAAAGACGGTCCTGAGTTCGATCAGGTATTGGAAATGGTGCGTACCATCAACAAACTAGACATGGAGGTTTGTTGTACCTTGGGAATGATTACCGAAAACCAGGCGCATCGTTTGGCAGAAGCTGGTTTGTATGCCTACAACCACAACTTAGACACATCAGAAGAGTATTATAAAGAGGTAATTTCCACCCGTGGTTTCGAGGATCGATTGGAAACCATTAAAAATGTTCGCAAAACCAATGTTACGGTTTGCAGTGGCGGAATTATCGGAATGGGAGAAAGCATCGAAGATCGTGCAGGAATGCTCGTTGCGCTTTCTACATTAAATCCACAGCCAGAATCGGTACCGATTAATGCATTAGTAGCCGTTGAAGGAACGCCGATGGAAGAAGAAAAACCAGTAGAAATCTGGGAAATGATCCGTATGGTAGCCACTACGCGAATCGTGATGCCTGAAACACAAGTGCGCCTTTCTGCAGGAAGAATGAATATGAGTCGTGAAGGACAAGCGATGTGTTTCTTTGCTGGGGCAAATTCTATTTTTGCGGGTGACAAGTTATTGACTACGCCTAATCCAGATGTTAATGAAGATATGAAAATGTTTGAAATGTTAGGTTTAAAGCCGCAAAAACCATTTACTAAGGTCTCACAACCAGCGACAGTGGAAGCAGCCGATTCACAGTTTCAGCCTTTGGGAGAAAAACCAAAATGGAGCCGTCCAGGACACACTATTGAAAGAAACATAGAAGCTTCTGGAAAAGGAACAAAATAACTATCCTTTCTATCCTTTATATTATCTATATAAAAAAGCGTCTGATTCAGAATCAGACGCTTTTTTTATGTCATTATTTTGTCGAGTAATCAATAACAATTAACTAGTACTAAATAATCAAAAAATATTATTAGACAAAAATAGATTAATTTTTGTTTTAGACTTTCGTTCTAGGTAACTGTTTTATTTTTTAATCATTCGTACCGTTTTCGACTCTGTGCCTTGGGTTACGATTACGTTGTACACCCCAGTTGCATAGCGATCTCCAATTTCCATTGTGCCCAATTCGGCCACGCCACTGTTTCGCACTTCGATCAGTTTGCCAATCATATCATAAACCATCACATTTACAACAGCACTGCTTTGGGTAGTGATGTCTAATTTAAACGTGTTGGTATATGGATTTGGAGAACCGGTAACTGAAAATGTGGATAGGTCAGTTTCAGTTTCCAAATCTACCGGTCTGGTTAATGGAGCCGATGGGGTAGTTACCGTACAGGCATCTCCATATTCGCCCCAAACCCCGTTGTATTTAACAGCGACACTTATGGTATAGGCCGTGCTATATAAACCACCTCCTGTTAATGCAGTTAAACGAACCCATCTGTTTGTCATTTCAGCATATCTAGTAGTAGCCCCATTAACCACTTTAAAACGATAGTTGGTAGCACCTGTTACCGAATTGGCAACTATAGCCGTACTCAAAGTCGCTAAGGTTGTTCCGCATTGGGTGGCTTGTACTTTAGTTGTTGGCCCTGGTGTGGTCACCGTACAGGTGTCTCCATAGTCGCCCCAAACACCATTGTATTTTGTAGCTACACTTATAGTATAGGCAGTACTAAATAAACCACCGCCTGTTAATGAAGTTAAATAAAACCACCTGCTTACTGTTTCAATGGTTTGGGTTGAAGCGCCATTAACTACTTTAAAACGATAGTTGGTAGCACCTGTTACCGAATTGGCAACAATTGCCGTATTCAAAGCTGCCAAGGTCGTTCCACATTGAGAGGCTTGCACCTTAGTTTTTAGTGCTGGTGTGCTTACTGTACAGGCT
>CALQBR020000236.1 GCA_943328865.2 Sphingobacterium thalpophilum | reverse complement strand
GAAAGTGATTTTTGAGCGTACCATCGAATTGATAGAAACCCATCATCCAGATGAAATCGCTATTGAAGCGCCTTTTTTTGGTAAGAATGTACAGTCGATGCTTAAGTTAGGTAGGGCGCAAGGTGTGGCAATGGCAGCAGGATTGTCAAGAGGTATTCCGATTACCGAGTATGAGCCTAAAAAGATAAAAATGGCGATCACGGGTAATGGAAATGCCAGTAAAGAGCAGGTGGCTAAAATGCTTCAGCAATTGCTAGGATTAAAAGAATTGCCTAAAAATTTGGATAGTACCGATGGATTGGCCGCAGCGGTATGCCACTTTTTTAATTCAGGAAAGGTAATTGGAGAGAAAAGTTATTCCGGTTGGGATGCTTTTGTGAAACAGAATGAAGAACGCATAAAAAAATAAATTTGTCAGGAATCTACCTCCATATCCCTTTTTGCAAACAGGCTTGTCATTACTGTGACTTTCATTTTTCGACTTCGATGAATAAGAAGGATGCCCTCGTTTTGGCGTTGGCTAAAGAAATAGCACTGCGCAAAAAGGAGTTTGCAAACGAAGTGGTCGAAACGATCTATTTTGGAGGAGGAACACCATCTGTTTTAACTTTGGAAGAAATTAATTTTCTGATTCAGCAAGTCTATCAAAATTTCACTGTCGCTGCCAATCCTGAAATTACACTCGAAGCCAATCCCGATGATTTGTCAGAAAGTTACCTTTTGGCCTTATCTAAAAGTGCGGTTAATCGTTTGAGTATTGGTGTTCAATCTTTTTTTGAAGCAGATTTGAAACTGATGAATCGGGCACACAATTCAGAACAAGCCATCAAGTGTTTGGAAATCGCTAGAGGTTATTTTGATAATATCTCTATTGATCTGATTTATGGTATTCCAGGGATGACTCACGAAAGGTGGAAACAAAATGTTCAAAAGGCACTAGATTTTGGTGTTTCCCATATTTCTAGTTATGCCCTAACGGTAGAGCCTAAAACCGCTTTGAATACCCTAATTAAAACTGGAAAAATAGCACCGCCTGATGACGAAGTAGCGCAGGAACAGTTTGTGATATTAGTAGAAACGCTCGAAGCCAATGGCTTTATCCATTATGAATTATCGAATTTTGGGAAGGAGCACTGTTTTTCAAGAAACAATTCGGCGTATTGGTTGGGTAAAAAATACCTCGGCATTGGCCCTTCGGCTCATAGTTATGATGGTGTTTCCCGGAGTTGGAATGTGTCTAACAATAGTATTTATATCAAAAAAATTCAGGAAAATCAATTACCAAACGAAAGTGAAATTTTATCGATTACCGATCGCTATAACGAATACATTATGACGGGGCTTCGTACCATTTGGGGCGTTTCGTTACAGCGTATTGCCGATGATTTTGGAAGTAATTATCGGGACTATTTATACCAACAAATGCAGCCCTTTTTAATTGGTGGTTTGCTGGTAGTGGAGGATGAAGTATTGCGGCCAACCAAAAAAGGGAAATTTTTAACGGATGGGATTGCGTCTGATTTGTTTTACTTAAATTTGAATTCCTAAAATTATAAACTGTGCTTACAACCATACAATATAAAAACACCTCTTTTCGCATCGATTTGTCAAAACCTATTGATGTTTCTATTCCGTTGACCAATACGGATGAAAATCCCATTGCTTGGTATATCGAAAAACCAATAATTGAGCCTGTTCGCTTTGGCGATTGGATTGGAAAGGTGAGTGAAGGAAGTTCATCCACTAATTTCAATAATATTACTTTTAATCCCCATGGACACGGTACGCATACCGAATGTTTAGGGCATATCACCCGAGAATTTTACAGTATCAATCAATGTTTGAAGCAGTTTTTCTTTACAGCTGAATTGGTTTCGGTACAACCAGAATTGAAAGGGGAGGATTGGGTGATTACTAAAAAGCAACTGGAACAAGCGCTCAAAGGCAAAACACCAGAGGCACTTTTAATTCGTACGCTGCCTAATGAATTGGCTAAATTATCTAAGAAGTATTCGAATACCAACCCGTCTTATATAGAGGAAGCGGGGGCTGTTTTTATCAAAGATCTTGGCATTGCACATTTGTTAATCGATTTGCCAAGTGTGGATAAAGAAAATGATGAAGGCAAGTTGCTTTCTCACAAAGCGTTTTGGAATGTGAGTAATGTTGCGGTGTTAAATTCGGATGCGCGAATGCATTGTACCATTACCGAGATGATTTATGTCCCAGAAATTGTAGCAGATGGCAGTTATTTTCTAAACCTTCAAATCGCTTCTTTTGAAAATGATGCCTCACCAAGTAAGCCCGTTTTGTACCAAATTCAGCCTGCTTAATCATGAATATAACTTCTTTGTATGAGTATTGCTTGTCTAAAAAAGGAGTTACTGAGCACTTTCCTTTTGATGAGGATGCATTGGTTTTTAAAGTTGGCGGAAAAATATTCGCGCTCACTTCATTAAAGAAATGGGAAAATGGGAATCCAACACTCAATTTAAAATGCAATCCAGAAAGAGCGGAAGACTTACGAAATCAATATGACGGAATTCAGCCGGGATTCCATATGAACAAAAAGCATTGGAATACCATTGCCATTAATCGTGATGTGCCAAATTCCTTAGTAACAGAATTGATTGACCACTCCTATGAGTTGGTTTTTAAAAGCTTAACTGTAAAAAGTCAAAACGAATTCCTTTTATAATGGTGTTAGAATGAAGGTATAAAAAATCCGTTCAACATTATTGTTCAACGGATTTTTGATGTAATATCGGTAGAACTATTTGCTCAATTCGACAAAATATTTATAAAATAAAGGAATGGTTTCAATGCCTTTTAAGTAATTGAAAATTCCAAAATGTTCATTTGGAGAGTGAATGGCATCGCTGTCTAAGCCGAATCCCATCATAATAATCTTGCTTTTTAATTCTTTTTCAAATAACGCCACAATTGGAATACTTCCTCCAGATCTTACAGGAATAGGTTGTACGCCAAATGTATCAGCATACGCTTTTGCAGCTGCTTGGTAGCCAATGCTGTCAATAGGGGTTACATAACCTTGTCCGCCATGATGTGGTTTTACTTTTACCGTAACGCCAGCAGGTGCAATGCTGGTAAAGTGTTTGGTAAATAATTCGGTAATATTTTCCCAGTCTTGGTTAGGAACCAATCGCATCGATATTTTAGCAAATGCTTTACTGGCAATGACAGTTTTAGCCCCTTCGCCAGTGTATCCACCCCAAATTCCGTTGACGTCTAAGGTTGGACGGATGGAATTTCGCTCATTGGTAACGTATCCTTTTTCTCCATAAATGTCGTTGAGGTCTAGTGCTTTTTTGTAATTTTCTAAGTTGAAAGGCGCTTTGGCCATTTCTGCTCGTTCTTCAAGAGACAATTCTTCTACATTGTCATAAAAACCAGGAATGGTGATGTGATTGTTTTCATCGTGCAAAG
>CALQBR020000235.1 GCA_943328865.2 Sphingobacterium thalpophilum | reverse complement strand
CCTACCATTTTTACTAAAATTATTAATGGAGAAATCCCATGCTACAAGGTAGCAGAAGATGATAATTATTTGGCTTTTTTGGATGTGAATCCTAATGCCAAAGGACACACTTTGTGTATTCCAAAATTTGAGGTCAATAAGATTTTCGACATGGATGAAGCCCATTATTTGGGACTGATGCATTTTTCTAGAAAAGTAGCGATTGCTTTAGAGAAAGTGGTGCCTTGTAAAAGAATTGGGATGGCAGTCGTTGGACTGGAAGTACCTCACGCGCATGTTCATTTGATTCCGCTGAATGAAATGGATGAGATGCGTTTTCAAAACAAGGTATCTATGTCCAAAGAGGAGTTTGAAGCTCTGGCAAAAAATATTCAAGCCCATTGTATTATTTAAAAAAAAGGATTACACGAATTTGAATCATTCTAATTCGTGTAATCCTTTTTCTAATTAGGACTCTTCTTTTTCCTTTCTAAAACTAACCTGCATAGTAGTTCCTTTTCCAATGTCGGAACTCAAGACTTTTATTTTTCCTTTGTGGTATTCTTCGACTATTCTTTTGGTAAGTGAAAGACCCAATCCCCAACCTCTTTTTTTAGTGGTAAACCCAGGCTCAAAAATGCTTCTGAATTGGTTTTTAGGAATCCCTTTCCCGGAGTCAGCTACTTTTATTTTCACAAGAGGACCTTCTTCTGCAATTGTAATAGTCAGTTTTCCGCGTCCTTTCATCGCGTCAATCGCATTTTTTACAAGATTTTCTATGGTCCAGCTATGTAAAGCTGGGTTCAGTGAAACCATAATGGGTTTCTGGGGCGCTTTAAAAGAAAAGACAACTTGTTTTGAAAATCGGGATTGTAAATACTCAAACGACTGTTCTGTTTCTGTAACAATATTTCTGCGTTCTAAAATGGGTTCCGAGCCAATTTTAGAGAACCGATCTGTGATATTTTGAAGTCGCACGATGTCTTTTTCAATTTCAGCAATGATGGTTGGGTCTATATTATCGGCTTTCATGATTTCGAGCCAACCGATTAAAGAAGATAAAGGCGTGCCTATTTGATGCGCTGTTTCTTTAGCCATTCCTGCCCAAAGTTTGTTTTGGGTCGCCATTCTGGTGCTGCGGTAAAAATTATAAACCAATGCTCCAAACAAAACAATAATCAGCAGTAAAGCAATCGGGTAGTACTTGAGTTTATTTAATAAAGAAGAATTGCCATAATACAGATATTGCAATTTTCCAGGGACATATTCAATGGCAATGGGTTCGTTTTCTGATTTTAATCTTGATAAAAGGGCTTTCGATTTTAGTTTGTCATTAACAATCTCGTTCTCGATATTAATGGTGTTAATAATAACATTATTCTCGGTTACTATAATCGGAATGGTGGTGTTGTTACTAAAGATCTTTAGAGGAAGGTCTAAATCGGTGTTTTCGTTGGCATTGATCAGGGTTTTTTGGGCGGTCGCCAACAGTTCCATCTTTAAGCGTTCTTCGTTTTTGAAAATTTGGAAAAACATATAGGTATTCCATAAAATCATAGTAATGATGATAAAGGAAGCCAAGATGATTATCCAGCGCGTTAAACTTCTTTTGTCTGAAAACTGCATGCCCATTTTTTGAGCTATAAATATAACAAAATATTGTCACCATGGTAGTGTCCTCTTTTACTTTGATCAGACGAAGGTCATAAGAGTGATTTGGTTAATAAATCGTAAAAACATAATTCAACATTGTAAATCCATTTTATTACTTTTGTATAAATTATTTTTTATGATTAGTGTTGAACCCAAAGATATTACGACGGCACAAGTACAAGGTTATTTGCAAAGTGCTGTAGGTCCTCGGCCAATTGCTTTTGCAAGTACGATAGATGAAAATGGAAATCCGAATTTATCGCCTTTTAGTTTTTTCAATGTTTTTAGTGCCAATCCTCCAATATTGATTTTTTCGCCTTCTAGACGGGTAAGAGACAACACGATAAAGCACACTTTAATTAACGCAGATGCCACTCGAGAGGTAGTTATTAATGTAGTGAATTTTGACATGGTGCAGCAGACATCGCTTTCTAGTACCGAATATGCTGATGGGGTAAATGAGTTTCTTAAAGCAGGTTTCACCGCTATACCTTCTGATATTGTAAAGCCATTTCGTGTAGCGGAATCACCAGTACAATTTGAGTGCAAGGTCAATGATATTATCAGTTTGGGTAATCAAGGAGGTGCAGGAAATTTAGTGATTTGTGAAGTAGTAAAAATTCATGTTAGTGAAGCCGTTTTAGATGCAAACGGAGCTATTGACCAATATAAAATTGATTTGGTTTCTAGAATGGGTGGGAATTGGTATTCTCGTGCGAACCAAGGTTTGTTTGAAGTGCCAAAACCATTGACGACTTTAGGAATAGGAGTGGATGAAATTCCAGATTTTGTAAAGGAAAGTCCTGTTTTTGACGGCAATGATTTGGGGATGTTAGGGAATGTCGAAGCTTTACCAACTGCAGCAGAAATCGAGTTATTTGTAAAGGAGAATTTTGCCGTTAAAGGCGTTTTGAGTGCCGATGATGTTTTAAAACAACATCAAAAAGCAAAAGAATATTTAAACAATAATGAGGTGCTTTCTGCATGGAAGGTCTTATTAGCCAAGGGAATTTAGATAATAAAAGAAATAGTATAACAAAAATTGAAGCAAGATGGAAGTTACAGGAAGAATCAAAATGATTGATACCACTAAGGAAGTTGGTTCAGCAGGGTTTAAAAAAAGAGATTTAGTAGTTACTACAGATGAGCAGTACCCACAACACATTTTAGTACAGTTTGTTCAAGACAAATGTGATTTGTTGAATAATTTTCAAGTGGGAGAAAATGTAAAAGTGGACATCAATTTACGAGGTAGAGAATGGACCAATCCTCAAGGAGAAACCGTTTATTTCAACACCATTCAAGGATGGAGAATTGGAAAATTACAAACCGAAGCCGCACCTGCTCAAGCACCAGCAATGCCAACTGCCCAGGCTTTTGAGCCAGCTCAGAGTTTTAAAGAGGAAGATCACGACGATTTGCCTTTCTAAAAGGAAATACCTAGTTGGATTAAGTAAAATTAATTCAATTTCTAATTATTAAACCCATGCCATAAGTTTCTCCCATTTGAGGATAAATTAGTGCTTGGGTTTTGTTTTTTCCAAAAGAGAAATTTTTGAATGGATTCCAATAGGATACAACAGTCCCGATGCCTATACCGATTCCGGCGCCAGCAAGCACATCAGAAGTATAGTGTCTATTATTGGCAATCCTTAGGAATCCAGTGGTTGCTGCAAATGCAAATCCGCTACTGGCAAACCATATATTTGTGTCCTTGTATTCATAAAACAATAGCGTCGCATTGGTAAATGCAGTTGCGGTATGTCCTGATGGAAAACTAAAATGATCCGTTTTGTCTGGGCGCTCTTCTTGGAATTGATTTTTCATG
>CALQBR020000234.1 GCA_943328865.2 Sphingobacterium thalpophilum | reverse complement strand
CTTGAATCGATTAACGGAATTGGATCCTATTTTTGATCAAATTAAAAAAGCCCAAAAACCCAATCATGTCTTGCGTTATATTGGAGAATTATCGGGAGATTTGCAACAAACGAAAGGGGATTTGGATATCAAGTTAATCTCTGTTCCTTTAGACACGGCGCTAGGACAGCTTAAGGGATCGGATTCTTTTTTCGAAATTTACACCGAATCTTATGGCGACCGACCAATAGTAATACAAGGCGCAGGCGCAGGATCGGCTGTTACAGCAAGAGGCGTTTTTGGAGATATTTTGAGATTGTCTGAAAAAGGGTAATTTTAGGTTTAATTTTAAGATAAAACAGGATGAAGATAACCTTAGATAGAATCAATGACGACTACCACTTTCAATTAAAAAACGAAAGAGGGCATGTGGTCGATATCGATAACAAAGCCGAGTTTGGAGGTCACGATTTAGGCGCCAGTCCTATGGAATTAGTCCTGATGGGCGTGGCCGGTTGCAGTGCCATTGATGTAATTTCAATTCTCAAAAAACAACGGCAGGAGATTACTTCTTTTAAAACGGAAGTTGAAGGAGTAAGGGAGCCTGTGGGCGAAGCCAAACCCTTTAAAGTGATTACGGTGGTTTTCTTTTTAGAAGGAAAAATTGATGAAGAAAAAGCGGTTCGAGCCGTCCAACTTTCTTTTGAAAAATACTGCTCGGTTTCTAAAACTTTGGAACCCACGGCCACCATTAATTATAAAGTAGTTTTGAACGGGAATGAGATTAGCTTTTAGCATTCAGCCTTTAGCTAATAGCAACAAGCTAATGGCTAACAGCTTTAAAAAATACAGATATGAATAACCAAGAATTAGGGTTTGAAACCCAAGCCATACGTACCCAATTAGAACGGTCTCAATATTTAGAGCATTCGGTGCCTTTGTACTTAACTTCTAGTTTTGTGTTCGAAGATGCCGAAGACATGCGTGCCTCTTTTGCCGAGGAGAAAGAACGAAATGTGTATAGCCGTTACAGTAATCCGAATACCAACGAGTTTGTGGATAAAGTTTGCCAAATGGAAGGTGCTCAAGCAGGTTTTGCTTTTGCATCCGGAATGGCCGCAGTCTATTCTACCTTGGCCACTTTGTTGAATTCAGGCGATCATATCGTTTCGGCAGGGAGTGTATTTGGTGCTACACACTCGTTGTTTATTAATTATTTTCCAAAATGGGGAATAGAAACCTCGTATTTTGATATTAACAAGCCAGAAACTATTGAAAGTTTTATTAGGCCAAACACCAAAATTCTTTTTGCCGAATCGCCAACCAATCCTGCAGTCGATATTATCGATTTGGAATTGCTGGGTACTATTGCCAAAAAACACAACCTACTTTTAGTCATCGATAACTGTTTTGCAACGCCTTATTTGCAACAACCTATAAAATGGGGCGCCGATTTGGTGATTCATTCGGCTACAAAATTAATGGATGGTCAAGGTCGCGTTTTAGGAGGGATTACTGTTGGTGATGCCGAATTGATTCAAAAAATCTATTTATTTTCTCGTTTAACGGGGCCCGCTTTATCGCCATTTAATGCTTGGGTATTGTCAAAAAGTTTAGAAACTTTAGCCATTCGCTTGGACAGACATTGCGAGAATGCCTTGAAGGTAGCCGAGTTTTTAGAAAAGCATCCTAAGGTTAGTTTGGTAAAATATCCTTTTTTGAAATCGCATCCGCAGTATGAAATTGCCAAAAAACAAATGAAATTAGGCGGAAACATTGTGGCTTTCGAAATCAAAGGAGGCATTGAAGCAGGAAGAGCATTTTTAGATAAAATAAGATTGTGCTCACTATCGCCTAATTTGGGTGATACCCGAACTATTGTTACGCATCCAGCATCAACAACACACAGCAAATTATCTGTCGAAGAACGTTTGGCTGTCAGTATAACCGATGGTTTGGTTCGTGTTTCGGTAGGATTGGAAACAGTGAAAGATGTGATCGCTGATTTAGAACAAGCGTTGACCTAAAAAGGAGCAATTTTGGACTAACGATTTTGACCATTAGGACATTGGTTTAAAAATCGTTAGTCCTCAATTGTGTTTCTTAACATCAAAAGTATATTTTTGTCTGCTAGTAAAAGGAACACTTATATTTTTTACTTTTCTACCAAAAATAACACCAATATGCTTTCAAAGAAAACGAAATACGGGATAAAAGCTTTAACTTTTTTAGCACGACAAGAGTCTCAACTTCCAATTCCTATTGCTGATATTGCTAAAAGTGAACACATTTCGTTGAAATTTTTGGAAAGTATTTTGTTATTGTTGCGGCATTCGGGATTTCTAGGAGCCAAGAAAGGAAAGGGAGGCGGGTATTACCTAATTAAAGATCCTAAGGAGATTAATATGGCCCAAGTCTATCGTATTTTAGAAGGTCCTATTGCTCTATTGCCTTGTGCGAGTCATCATTTTTATGAAAAATGTGACGATTGCACTAACGAATCTACTTGTGCAGCTCGTAAATTAATGATTGAAGTTCGTGACAATACCCTTATGGTATTGGAAAACAAGACGTTAGCTTCTATTGCATTCTAAATCTTTTTTTGATTAAAAAAACGTGTTTTTTAAATTAAAATATTATTTTTGCTAAATAATCTACTAACCCTATAGGGTAATAGATTTAAGTGTAATAAATTCAATAATAATGCATAAACAAGTAAAAGAAAATAACGAGTCATTGAAATCAGAAAATAATTTTATTAAAAAGTTATGGATATTGATTCCGGTTATTTTATTAGCAGGACTCGTTTCAATATTGATATTTAATTATCATGAAGCTTTTTCATGGCAAGGTTTTGTAGCAGGATTTAATGTCGATTTTCTGTTCTTTTTTCTGATAGGGGTATTTGCTCAGTTTGTAGATGGTGCCTTAGGAATGGGTTATGGGGCTACGGCTACTTCTTTTTTATTGGTTATTGGGGTTCCGCCAGCGGTGAGTAGTACAGGAGTCCATGTAGCGGAAATGTTTACGTCAGGGGCTTCGGCCATTTCTCATTTTAAATTTGGGAACATCAATAAAAAATTAGTTAGAAATTTATTAATTCCAGGTGTTTTAGGGTCTATTTCGGGAGCCTATTTATTGTCTGATATTATTGATGGTGAAACGATTAAGCCTTTTATTGCTGTTTATTTGATTGTTTTGGCTGTTATTATCATTGTAAAAGCATTAAAAAAGAACATTATTAAAAAGAAAACCAAACGTTTGGGGGTTCTGGCTTCTTTTGGAGGCTTTATGGATGCGGTGGGCGGTGGAGGCTGGGGACCTATTGTAACTTCTACGTTATTAGGAAACGGAAGACATCCCAGATACACCATTGGTTCGGTGAATGCAGCAGAGTTTGCGGTTTCTTTTGCAAGTGGAGTGACTTTTTTAATTTTTGGGGGAATAGCCGGATGGCAAGTGATTATAGGATTGATTTTAGGAGGTGTGATGGCTGCTCCTTTTGCTGCTT
>CALQBR020000233.1 GCA_943328865.2 Sphingobacterium thalpophilum | reverse complement strand
GGTGGCTGAAATCGTAAAATGCAACTGCGACTGGTTATTGGCAGTAGCATACAAAATAGCCTCTTTAAAATGTTCCTCTACAGGAGTAGTAAGATGGGCTTTGTATTTATGAAAAGGAAGAAGTCCTTTTGGTTTATTGGCTAAATCAAAATAATCTGAGGATACCATTGTTTTTATAAAAGCAAAGCGCTTTTCGTCTTGTCCCCAAGTATCATAGTCCGGATTCGCTTCTTTTATTTTTCTACGAATTGATTTGTAAAAAGGAAATTTCTCCATTCCTGCGAGAAAAACCACCAAATCGTTTTCTTTTTTTCTATTAATATACGCATTGATTGTTTCAGTGGTTATATCAAAATCATTCAAAAATGCAATCAAAAACTGAAACATTCTACTAGCCGCTCCTGAAGCTGGTACAAATTTTTGGAGGGTCAAATTACCTTTCTCTGCCTCAAAGCGATTAACAAAATCTTGAAATTGCTGGTCTGAAAGTTTCAAAACACCATCCCTTACAATAGCAGGCCGTTCTAAGATTGCTTTTGGAATGCCCGTCTTAAAAAAATGAAGCTGATTCTCAATCGATTTTATTGGAATTCCATAACTGAAAATTTGAAGAAAATCATCAGAGGAAAAACCATTCTTTTTGGCCATTGTTAACTCTTCGATGATTGCAATCGCCTTCTTCAGACGGGTCTCGGCATCACCAGAAAGGGTAATATGTGGTTTTTTATGATCAATTAAAGCCTTTCGGTAGGTATTGAAATTTTCTAGTCTATCTGTCGGATAATCCCATAAATCGTCTAGAGACAAGGGCACGTCAACATCAGTTAAAAAGAATAAATCATATTGGTGTTTGCGGGCAGCTTTATCCAAAATAGGATCACAAAATTGATAATAGCGCTCCGAAAAAACTTTAGTGGCCAACAAGCAGCTATCGGAAAAAAAATAGGTATTAGCAACTGCCAATCCGTCGTTTTCCCTTTTAGTATGACCGATGGCAATAGGCATCAAATCTTCGGGCGCATTATTTTGTTGATGTCCCTCTTTTTGTTGCCAATAATCCTGTGCAAATTCAGAAGCCCAACCTGTATTATAGTGTTCGGCCAGTTGCTTTGCTAGGGTTGATTTTCCTGTTCTTTCAGGACCAAAAACGGCAATTTTTAAGATTGCTGTAGGTTGTTGCTTAAGGTTCTCTTCCATTCTAAATAACCGTAATAGGCAATTATCGTAAATACTATATATTGAAAACTAGTAAAAGTATAGCCTTTTAAAAAATAAAGTGGGATAGAGAGCAAATCTCCCACAAGCCACAATATCCAATTTTCAATTTTTCTTTTGGCCATAAGCCACATTCCAACGAAGAAAATCCCCGTGATAAAAGTGTCTACATACGCAGACCAAGTTGTAAATTTATTAAAAAAAAGATATACTGCCGCAACAAAGACGATGGTTCCTATAAAAATTATTACTGCGGTTATTTTATCCCTTTTCGTTAGGATTGAAATTGGAAATGCTACTGTCACACCATTTCTTCTTGTCCAATGGTACCATCCGTAAAAACTCATTACAAAATAATAGCCATTAATCATCATATCACCCCATAAATCCCACTGCCAAAGCAAGTAAACATAAATAGACGTATTGATCAATCCCGTTGGAAAAACTAAAATATTGTCTTTCTTAGCACACCAAACACTACATAATCCAAAAAAGACCGCTATAATTTCCAGAAAAACAGCTGTTGAGGAATAGTCTCTATATTGGGCAAATAAGTATTCTAACATCTAAGAATTGAAAAAATTAAAATTATTTTCGAAAGCCGTTCCAATCACAACCAAATCAGCACCATGTCTATAGGCTTCGGCAATGCCTTTGTGGCTTCGGATACCCCCGCCAACAATCACCGGAATACCACTATTCTGAGAAACCAGTTGAATCATCTCCAAAGGAACGGAGTATTTGGCGCCACTACCCGCTTCGAGGTAAAGGAGTTTATGCCCTAACATTTCGCCTGCCAGTGCAGTGGAGAGAATGAATTCCGCATTATTCCTGTCTAAAGGTTCGGTTTTACTGACGCTAGCTACAGCGGTTTCATTACCGCTTGCAATTAAAATATAAGCAGTTGGAATAATTTCAAGGTTCGTTTGCTTCAAAATAGGTGCGGCTTGTACCTGATGCCCAATTAAATAATCGGGATTTCTTCCTGAGATAAGCGATAAAAACAAAATGCCATCGGCTTTGTTGGAGAGTTGAGAAGGGTTTCCTGGAAACAAAATAACAGGCAAAGTGCATTGCTGTTTTATTGTAACAATTAAATCATCGATAATGTTGTTCTCTACAAGGCTGCCTCCAACAAAAATATGAGTGGCTGGTGACTGATTGATTTTAGAAATTAGAGTTGCTATATTTTCCAAAAGCAATTTGTCAGGGTCTAGCAGGATGGCAAGTAACTTTTGACCTTGGGATTTGGCTTTTAAAATATTGTTATAAATATTTGTCATTATATAAGAGATCGCAGTGGCTGACTATTTAAAAGATGGTTGATTTTCAAAAGCATAAACCAAGGTGAAATTTTGATTTTTTTGTTGGCGATCACGCGACTGAATTTCTTCAAAATAAATTAAAAAGTCCTTTTTGGAATCTTCAAAATGAAATTTACAGCTATTTTGCTTACTCTTTAATTCAAACGAATGAACCGCGATATGGTTTTTAAAACTAATTCCTTTTTCATTTTGGATTTTAAAGATCGCTTCTTTGGCGCCCCAAATAACGGTTAATTTCCGAATATAATCTTCGTTTTTTTCGGGATCTAAAAACTGGAATTCTGAATCGCAGAATTTATTTGCAATCGTGCTAATTTTGGGTCTTTGCAATTCGATATCAATCCCCACAGCAACATTGCTGATAATAATTGCCGCGAATTGATGGGAATGGGTAATTGAAATATGTTGTTGTTGATGCAGATGGGGTTTGCCCATTTCGTCGTAATATAAATCAAAATCGGTAAATCCTGCTTGCTGCAACAACTTGCGCACACTGAGAAACCCGCGCTGGTGCATTTCTGATTTCATCCCCTGCAAGCGAAGGGCGCTTTTTTCGTTGAGCGACACTTCTTGTAGGAGTTGGTCGTAGGATTCCGTTATTTCCCAAATTAAGATTTGGGTATTGGAATTAAAAGCGATGGATTGATAGAGTGGCATTTTATGGTGGATGCGTTAAGAAAAATAAATCGTTTGCCGTTTTTTAGCCCCGATGGTAACGGCATCCTTTTGTGCCGGGGTTCGGCAAAAAAGATAAAGTGTACAGCGGGAATAGCTCCTTAAAACAGAAATTGATTTGAATTAGAAAAAATATCGGGTTAATGTTCAAAAGATTAACGAATTAAACAATTCACAATTATTTTAGAAATTGATAAAATTATAAACTTATTATGTAAATTTGCAAAAAATATTTACCATTACAAATATACTATAAATGAGTACTACAACTATGCC
>CALQBR020000232.1 GCA_943328865.2 Sphingobacterium thalpophilum | reverse complement strand
TGATCGCATTTTCATAACCAGTCGTCGGCAATGCAAATACTAAAGCACTACCAATAGCGTCATTAAACCTCAAATGGGTTCCTGAGGCATCAGTATTGCGCGCATTTAAATTCAAGACACTAAAATTTTGCGCTGTACCACCTACAAAATCAATGGCACTAATTCCTGAAATAGCCGCTGTTAAAGATGCTCCTGCAATACTAGTTTGCGTTGGCGTCGTTATTGTAGCCACGGATGCATTATTGTTGAAATTCCAATAATGCAATAAGGTCTGTCCTTCTGAGAAGGAATAAAACAACAACATTATAAATAACATCGTGTTTTTAATAAACTTTTTTCTCATATTAATTATTTTTTTTGAATCCCAAAATTAGAACCAAACTGATGAAACAAGCACATTTACACTTTATCAAAAAGTTAAAAAAAATATATAAACACCTGATTTTAAGTATATATATAAACAATTCCCTTACGTATAATTCATTATAAAAACACGTTTTAGTAACAAAATAGTAATGCATCAATAGGAGTATTTTTGGAAAAAAATATACGAATTATCGTTTTGTTCAAAAACTACTTAAACACCAAATAATTTAAAAAAAATAGAAACTACGAAGCTAATGATCGGTTTGATTATTAAATTAAATGGGGAATTGACAAATAATAAAGATTGTCGATTAATTAACAAAGTGTTTCCAAAACAGAAAACATTTACACAAAATTTCATGTTAAAGATTCGTTATGAAATAGAATTAATAATTAAAAACTCAGGAATGAAAACAAAAACTTATAAATAAAAAAGCTTCCAAAAATTAATATTTTGGAAGCTTTTTTATTTAAAATGGTTCCTTATAAACCACAAAAAAGCCACCGTTTCGGGTGGCTTTTGATTTGCTATGCTTGTCCAGCAGGACCAAAATTAAGCGGTATTGGAGGTTGTTCCGAGTCTTTGATTTCTCCATAAGAACTTTCAAAACGATGTACATTTTCTGCCAATGCCTTCACCAATCTTTTGGCATGCTGCGGAGTCAAAACTATTCTTGATTTTACCTTCGCTTTTGGTGTACCAGGCATGATACACACAAAATCCAAAACAAATTCTGAGGCGGAATGATTAATAATCGCCAAGTTGGAATAAATTCCTTCAGCTATTGCTTCATCCAACTCAATATTAATTTGTCCTTGTTGTGGTTTTGAATCGCTCATTTTTTGCGTTTTTACGTTCTAACCCGCTCCCAAAGGAGCGGGTTAGATCGCTGTTTTAATAATTATATTCTTCTTTATGGGCTACCATTTCATTATAGTCTTCTTTGGAACCTACAATCGTATTGTCATATTCTCTCATACCTGTACCGGCAGGGATTCTATGACCTACAATTACATTTTCTTTAAGACCTTCTAAATAATCTATTTTTCCTGCTACAGCGGCTTCGTTCAAAACTTTAGTAGTTTCTTGGAAAGAAGCTGCAGAGATAAATGATTTGGTTTGAAGTGACGCTCTTGTAATTCCTTGTAAAACTGGAGTCGCAGTAGCCGTAATCACATCACGAGCAACTACTAAATTCTTATCAGTACGTTTCAATAGTGAATTTTCATCACGCAATTCACGAGGAGATACAATTTGACCCGGTTTCAAGTTAGCAGAATCTCCAGCATCTTCAACTACTTTCATTCCATATAATTTATCATTTTCAACGATAAAATCTTTGGTATGAATTAATTGATCTTCTAGGAATAAAGTATCCCCTGGATCTTGTACTCTAACTTTACGCATCATTTGACGGATAACCACTTCAAAGTGTTTGTCATTGATTTTTACCCCTTGCAAACGGTATACTTCTTGAATTTCATTTACCAAATACTGTTGAACAGCTGCTGGTCCTTGAATTCTTAAAATATCCTCTGGCGTAATAGAACCATCTGACAATGGCACTCCAGCTCTTACGAAGTCATTTTCCTGAACTAAGATTTGACTTGATAGTTTTACCAAATATTTCTTAACCTCTCCAAATTTAGATTCGATAACTACCTCACGGTTACCTCTTTTGATTTTTCCAAAAGAAACAACGCCGTCAATTTCAGAAACTACCGCTGGATTAGAAGGATTACGAGCTTCTAACAACTCGGTAATTCTTGGTAAACCTCCTGTGATATCTCCTGCTTTTGAAGAACGACGTGGAATTTTAACTAAAATCTTACCAGCTTTAATTTTCTCCCCATCCTCTACCATTAAGTGAGCTCCAACAGGTAAGTTGTAAGAACGGATTAATTCGTTGTCTTTACCGTAAATCAATAAAGTTGGAATTAATTTTTTGTTTCTACCCTCAGAAATTACTTTTTCTTGGAAACCAGTTTGCTCATCGATTTCAACTTGGAACGATTGTCCTTGTTCTAAATCTTCGTAAGCAATTTTACCAGTAAACTCAGAAATAATAACCCCATTATATGGATCCCATTTACAGATTACATCTCCTTTTGCAATGGTTTGACCATCAGCTACAAAAATGCTTGATCCGTAAGGGATATTGTGTGTATTTAATAGAATTCCAGTTTTTACATCAACTAATTTCAATTCTGTAGAACGTGAAATTACAATATCAACTGAATTTCCTTCGCCATCTTCCCCTTTAACCGTTTTTAAATCTTCAATTTCTAAACGACCTGCAAATTTAGCTACAATACTAGATTCTTCAGAGATACCACCTGCAACCCCTCCAACGTGGAAAGTACGCAACGTTAACTGAGTTCCTGGCTCTCCAATAGACTGCGCTGCAATTACACCAACTGCTTCACCTCTTTGAGTCATTTTTCCAGTTGCTAAGTTTCTACCGTAACATTTAGCACAGATTCCTTTAGTTGCTTCACAAGTCAATGGTGAACGAACCTCTACTGCTTCTACTGGAGAAGCTTCGATTACCTTCATAATGGCTTCTGTGATTTGCTGTCCTGAGTGAACAAGTATTTCGCTAGTTAAAGGATTGATTACATCTTGTAACGCAACACGTCCTAAAATTCTTTCCCCAAGCGTTTCAACAATTTCCTCATTCTTTTTCAATGCAGATACTTGCACTCCTCTAAGCGTTCCACAGTCATCAATATTCACGATCACATCTTGAGAAACGTCATGCAATCTTCTGGTTAAATATCCAGCATCTGCCGTTTTCAAAGCGGTATCCGCAAGACCTTTACGCGCACCGTGAGTAGAGATAAAATACTCAAGGATCGAAAGACCTTCTTTAAAGTTAGAAAGAATCGGGTTTTCAATAATTTCACCACCACCAGCAGTAGATTTTTTAGGCTTAGCCATCAAACCACGCATACCGGTTAACTGACGAATTTGTTCTTTGGAACCCCTCGCTCCAGAATCAAGCATCATGTACACTGAGTTAAACCCTTGTTGGTATTCTCTAATGTTTTTCATGGCTAATTCTGTAAGCTGTGCATTGGCAGAAGTCCATACATCAATAACTTGGTTGTAACGCTCGTTATTGGTAATA
>CALQBR020000231.1 GCA_943328865.2 Sphingobacterium thalpophilum | reverse complement strand
TACTGATTAAACTGTAACGGTGTTCCGAAAATTAACTGGAGATTTCCAGCCAAATGCCCTGCCAAAAACAAGCATAAAAACAAACCAGTAAGAGCCATCCAATATTTTTTACCTATTGAGGACTTTAAAAGTGCAGATTTTGCCATAATGTTTGATTGAAATAGTTTTTTAAATAATCCAACAAAATTAGGTCTTTTACGACAAAATACAACTTTTATCGCTAATTTATAATCATTTTAAAATGTAATTTACAACAGCGACCCTAATTTTGAAATCCGCCCTGTAACATCTTTAGTGATTTATCTGAAAAAGCAGTCGGAAAGGATATTTTTTTTCGCAATCACCTCCAAATTGATTCAAACAGCTGTATTTCCAACGCTGTATTTTTCTTTTGATTGTAGTGTTCATTTTATTAAAAAAAGAAAAATTCCAACAAACCCCATTTCATCTATTTATTTCGACAAAATTTATACTCCATCTGATACCAGTTACTCCTAAAGTTGCTAATTTTGAAGTTTGCAATTCTAAAACAAATCAAGATGAAATACCACCAAATAGACAGCGCTCTTTTCGTAAAAAACCGAGAAAAATTCATGGCTCAAATGAAGCCAAAAAGCGTTGCCGTTTTCAACTCAAACGACATTTATCCCGTTTCTGCCGATAGCACTTTACCATTTGCACAGCACCGTGATATCTTTTATTTAAGTGGTGTTGACCAAGAGGAAAGCATCTTGTTGCTTTTCCCTGACGCGCCATACGAACATCAACGCGCCATGTTATTCTTAAAAGAAACTAGTGAACACATTGCTATTTGGGAAGGAGAGAAACTCACCAAAGAACGTGCTTTTGAAGTGTCTGGGATTAAAACCGTTTATTGGCTTCAAGATTTCGAGAAGATTTTATTCGAGATGATGACCCATGCCGAGACCATATACATCAACACAAACGAACACTACCGCGCTACAGTAGCAACAGAAACCCGTGAAGCGCGTTTTGTAAAATGGTGGAAAGAAAAATATCCCGCACATTCGGTAGCGAAAAGCAATCCCATTTTACAGCGTTTGCGATCGGTAAAGGAAAGTGAAGAATTGGCTTTAATTCAAAACGCTTGCAACATTACTGAAAAAGGGTTTCGAAGATTATTGTCTTTTGTGAAACCAAACGTAATGGAATATGAAATCGAAGCAGAGCTTATTCATGAATTTGTACGCAACCGTTCCAAAGGATTTGCCTATACCCCCATCATTGCTTCTGGCAATAATGCCAACGTATTGCATTATATCGAAAACAACCAACCCTGTCAATCGGGGGATTTAATCCTATTGGATGTAGCGGCTGAATATGCCAATTATTCGAGCGATATGACCCGAATGATTCCAGTTTCAGGGAAATTCAGTAACCGACAAAAAGAGGTCTATAATGCGGTTTTACGCGTAAAAAATGAAGCTACAAAAATGTTGGTTCCCGGAACGCTTTGGAAGCAATACCATATTGAAGTGGGAAAAATCATGACTTCGGAATTACTTGGATTGGGTCTTTTAGACAAAGCTGATGTGCAAAATGAAAATCCAGAATGGCCGGCTTACAAGAAATATTTCATGCATGGCACTTCACACCACATGGGTCTAGACACTCACGACTACGGAATTCTTACCGAACCCATGCAAGCCAATATGGTTTTTACGGTTGAACCTGGAATTTATATTCCTGCCGAAGGTTTCGGAATTCGACTCGAAGACAACGTCATCATTCAGGAAACGGGAGCGCCTTTTAACATGATGCAAAATATTCCTATTGAAGTAGAGGAAATCGAAACACTAATGAATCATTAATCGCTTTCGGTTTTGAAACACCTCTTCTTCAAAAACACCAAAATATCTTTTTCTGATACTGGAAAAGGAACTGCTATCGTCCTCCTACACGGGTTTTTGGAAAACCAATGGATGTGGGATGGATTCGTTGTCTCCTTTTCTAAAAAATACAGAATCATCACGATTGATTTATTGGGTCATGGCCAAACAGAATGTTTGGGATATGTTCATTCGATGGAGGATAATGCCGATATGGTTCATGCTGTTTTATCGGAATTAAGGATTCGGAAAGCCATTTTTGTCGGACACTCCATGGGTGGTTATGTAGCTTTGGCGTTAGCCGAATTGTATCCAGAAACCATTAAGGGTTTGGTTTTACTGAATTCCACCAGCAGAGCCGATAGCGAAGAACGTAAAAAAAATCGGGATCGGGCGATTGTGGCTGTAAAACAAAATTACACCAATTTCATCCGTCTCTCTATTACCAATTTATTCAGTGAGAACAATCGAGAGCGCTTAATCTCCGAGATTGAAAACGTAAAAATAGCAGCGTTGAAAACACCTTTACAAGGCATTGTTGCTTCCCTGGAGGGGATGAAAATTAGAAAAGACCGGGAAGTGCTTTTGCATTTTGCCCCTTTTCCTGTACTGCTAATTTTAGGTCAGCAAGATCCGGTTTTGAATTATGAGGAAACTAAGGAACAAATCGAAAATACGCCTACTCAATTAGTGAGTTTTCCTGACGGACACATGTCGCATATTGAAAATGCGGTTGCATTAGAAAAAGTGCTGCTGGATTTTTTTAAAACCATTTAAGCAAAACACGCGAATGAATACAATCTCCATTCGCGTGTTTTATTTTAAATCTTCTCCTCAAAAGGAATTGCAACATCCAAAATCTCCCGCAACAACAAGACCATTTCCTCGATATAACTATCCAAAACAGCTTGATTGATAACCGAATTAGCCTCTTTTCCCTCTTTAAAAGCAAAAGGCAAAAACCCTGATTTTAGATTCTTAAAAGAAATGATTCCAGCTTCCATCTGCTTTTCATTCGCTTCCCTTTGATACATATATGCATAAGCCAAGACCTGAATGATTTTATCGCTTTTGATATCTTCCGTTAATCCGTTCCAAGAATGCAAAGTGACATTTGCTTTTTCTACTTTCCCTGTTTTATAATCAATAATTCTAATGATGCCGTTTCGTTCTTCAATACGGTCCACATTCCCTTTTATCAACACTGGAAAAGGCAGATCTGGATGGATTAAAGTGCGCTCAAAGGTTTGCTCCAAAGCTAAAATCTTTATTGCGTCGCCTTTTTTAATGCTTTCTCGTTCTACTTTAAGAAAATTAGAAACATTACGTTTGGCGACTTCAAAGGCCAATAGATTGCGTCCATTCTTAATGTCTCCCTCTTTATAAACCAATTTGAACTGATGCAATACTTCACTATCAATTTTTTTGAAGCCATTGTCGATATCGTTTTCAGAAATAAACTTCCCAATAAATGGCTCGTATAAGACCCTTAGGGTTTCGTGAATGATAGTTCCCAAAGTATTCAAGGCAATGTTTTCTTCCACTTCTTCCACTTCACGGATGCGCAGTATCTTTTGGAAATAAAACTGAATGGGGTTTCGGATGTAACTGGTCAGTGCAGAAGGGGAAAACCCTTTTTCTGCAATTTCCTT
>CALQBR020000230.1 GCA_943328865.2 Sphingobacterium thalpophilum | reverse complement strand
TAACATCAAATAATCACATATTCAATTTGATTGACTTCGTATAAACAAAATAACTTTTGAAGCTAATTTTATCAAAATGACCCAAAACCAAAAAAGAATCTTTTTATTCCTCATAGGGATTTTTCTAGTAACAATGTCTGCTTGTTCGACCAAAAAAGATTTGATTTATTTCAGTGATATTAATGTAAACGATCAGGACGAAATTGTTTTTTCGCCTGGAAAAATAAAGATCAACGATATTTTAAGTATTGTGGTGTCATCTAGTGCTACCGAATTAGCGATGGTATATAATTCAAAACAAAATGACGTTGATTCTTCAGGATATTTAGTAACCTTAGATGGAACCATTGTGTTACCTATTCTGGGAAAAATGAAAGTTGAAGATTTGACCTTGCTAGAATTAGAAAATGAAATTGTCAAAAAATTGATTGAAGGAAATCATCTTTCAAATCCTATTGTCACTGTTCGACTAACCAATGCAAAGTTTACCGTATTAGGCGAGGTAAGAAATCCTGGAACTTATAATTTTACCGAACAAAATATTAGTATCCTACAAGCTCTTGGATATGCAGGTGATTTAACCATTCATGGAAAAAGACGCGATTTGTTGATCATTAGAGAAGAGAACAATAAAAAAACATACCATACTATTGATTTGACTTCCAAAAAGTGGTTTAATTCTCCTTATTATTACGTGAAACCAAACGATGTCATTTATATAAATCCCAATAATGCAAAGATAACTTCATCAAGCTATATTGGTAGTTTTGGCAATTTATTGGCTGTATTTTCAATTGCAATATCAACCATATTATTATTAACAAAATAACCAATCAAATTGGAAAGCAAAAAGAACAATTTAAATATCAAACAAGAAATTTTCAAATACTTATCCTATTGGAAATGGATTGCTTTGTCGGTTTTTTTAGCACTAATTGTTGCTTTTTTTTATTTGAGATATGCCAATGATGTGTATCAAACTAGTGCCAAGATTAAGATTCTAGACAATACAAATACCGCCTTCAAATTACCCAGTGACAATGTTTCTATCTTTGGGAGTACTGAAATGAGTAAAGGGAATGAAATCGTAATTATGAAATCTTCTCAAGTTATCGGTGCTGTTGTAGACAGTCTAAACCTCACTACTGAAATCTTCGGTGTAGGAAGAATCAAATCGGTTGAACTTTGGAAAAACGCCCCCTTCAGAATCGTTTGGGCTCAAGAAAAAGACTCATTAGACAAGAGACAAACTTCTTTTCAGATCATCCTAACAAAAAAAGGGTACACGATTAAAGGAAACAAAAAAGAATATCTGTTTGGCGAAACCAATTTTGATACCGCTATTCCTTTCAAAATAATTCTGAAAAATAAAGAGGTATTAAATAAAGTCGCTGGAAGTACTTTTCAAATAAATTTAAAAACAAGAAAAAATGTCATCCAATCGATTTCAAATAGCATTGTTATTGATTATGTTGTAAAACAAAGTGATATTTTGAGCCTTACTTTAAATGGGTTGAACCAGGATAAAATCAATGATATCATTAATACTTTAATTGAAGTCTTTAACCAAGATGGCATTAAAGACCGACAGCTTATTTCTGAGAAAACAATTGAATTTGTCGATGAGCGATTCAAATATCTGTTTAATGAATTAGACACCATTGAAACTTCAAAAGCTTATTTTAAAAAGGAAAAAGAGTTTAGTTTTCTTCAAGCTGACGCTACTGTTTTAATGCAAAATAATTATGATTCGAAATCAAAATTAGAGGCACTGTATACTCAAATAGCATTAGCCGATCTGATGGCCAATACCTTAAATTCAAGCAAAGGACTTGAATTACTTCCTTCTAATGTTGGAATTAACAATAGTGAAATAAACGGACTAGTTGCTAATTATAACGAACAAATACTAAAGCACGATAAATTGATGCTCTCTGGCGGTGGAGAATCGAATCCAATGGTTAAAGAGATCGCAACTCTTGCATTGCAAATAAAGAACAATATCAAAATATCTATCATTGGTTATAAAAAAGTATTAGCGTTAAACAAAAATGAATTCAGCAAAATCAGCAGTTTAGACCAAGAGAAGTATGGCAATGTTCCTTTCAATGAAAAAGGAATACGATCTATGGAAAGACAGCAATCCATAAAAGAATCCCTCTATATATTGTTATTGCAAAAAAGAGAAGAAGCTGCAATTAATTTGGCCATAACAAATCCTTCTATCAAAGTCGTAGATTATGCTATTTTTGCCTCCAGTCCAATCGCTCCTGAACGAAGTTCAATTTTTGCTACAGCAATCCTTATCGGTCTGCTAATCCCTATCGGCGTACTCTATTTTTACTATTTATTTGATAGCAAAATCAATAGCAAAGAAGATTTGGAATTATTAATTCCTGAAATTCCAGTAATTGCAGAAATCCCATATATTGAAAGCGAATACAAGACTATTGAATTTTTAGACCGATCGATATTATCGGAATCCTTTAGAATTCTTCGCAATAATATCAATTATATCAATCCAGTAAAAAGTGGAGGATCCGTTCTCTTTGTCACCTCAACTATAAAAGGCGAAGGAAAAACATTTGTCTCCTTAAATTTAGCCATCACCCTTTCTTCGCTCGGTAAAAAAGTAATTTTAATTGGTGCCGATTTAAGAAATCCACAACTACATAAAAACCTAAACATAGAAAGACCCAATTTAAAAGGAGTAACCAATTACTTATATGATACCAATGTAAAGATTGAGGATCTAAAAGTAGGCCCTTCAACCAATGCCAATTTAAGTTTTGACATTATTTTCTCAGGAACAATCCCGCCAAATCCAGCAGAATTATTATCCAATGGCCGTTTTGAAATGCTTTTGAATGAAATAAAAATAGATTATGATTATATTATTGTTGATACTGCTCCAACTTTATTAGTTGCCGACACCACATTAATAACACATCTTGCTGATACCGTACTTTATGTTACCCGTGCAAATTATACTGAAAAAAAATTACTCGAATTTATCTCGAATCTAAAGAGATTAAATTCTATTAAAAACATTGGGCTCATTTTAAACAATGTGGGGCAGAACAAAGGATATGGATACAGTTATTCCTATAATTATGGATATGGGTATGGATATGGCAATGAATCGAATAAAGGAAAAACACTTCGCAACAGAATAAAAAAGTGGACTAAAAAAACAGAATAAAATCACAAAAACGTTTAAAAAACAATTGTGCTTTTGATGTTAAGAAACACAATTGAGGACTAACGATTTTTAAACCAATGCCCTAATGGTCAAAATCGTTAGTCCAAAATCGCTCCTTTTTAGCCCAACGCTTGCTCTAAATCAGCGATGACATCTTTCACTGTTTCCAATCCTACAGAAACACGAACCAAACCATCGGTAATACTCACAGCCAAACGTTCTTCGACAGATAATTTGCTGTGTGTTGTTGATGCTGGATGCGTAACAATAGTTCGGGTATCACCCAAATTAGGCGATAGTGAGC
>CALQBR020000229.1 GCA_943328865.2 Sphingobacterium thalpophilum | reverse complement strand
TCATCTTGCTTGCGTTTGTCTTCGATTTCTTTTTCTCGTTCCACACGCAAAGCTTCTTTTTCTTTTCTTTTCCCTTCGCCTACTTCTTTAGAAGCCTCTTTATTACCCTTATCGCCCGCAAACTGATTTTGAAGGATATTAAATTCCTTGTCAGAAATTTTGGCATTAGGATTAGCATCAATAGCAATCCCCTTATCTTTTAGATAATCCACCGCTCTTTCTAACGAAATATTTAATTCCCTTAAAACCTTGTTTATTCTTATTACTCTCTCTTCAGACATAAAACCTTTTTATTATTACCTTTGTTGTTGATGTGTTGATAGAAGAATTAATTAGGCATTAAATTCATCTTTCAATATGCGCATTACATCTAGAATTGTTTCCTCTTCTAAATCTGTTCTTCTTACCAAATCTTTTACTTCTTGTTTCAAAATACTTCTTGCTGTATCCAAACCTATTTTCGCAAATTCTTCAATAATCCAAGCATCAATTTCGTCTGAAAATTCTGTTAATTCAACATCATCTTCTTCTTCAGCTACACTACCTTCTCTAATGACATCCAGTTCATAACCAGTCAATTGACCCGCTAATTTAATATTGTGGCCCCCTCTACCGATGGCTTTAGATACTTCTTCCAATTTCAAAAACACTTCGGCTCTTTTAGTCTCTTCATTGATTTTAATAGAAGATACTTTGGCAGGACTCAATGCTCTTGTAATATACAATTGAATATTGCTCGTGTAATTGATAACATCAATGTTTTCGTTTCCTAATTCACGCACAATTCCGTGAATACGAGACCCTTTCATTCCCACACAAGCTCCTACTGGATCAATTCTGTCGTCATACGAATCTACGGCTACTTTTGCTTTTTCACCTGGAATACGCACCACATTTTTAACCATAATCAAACCGTCGAAAACCTCAGGAATTTCTTGTTCAAATAATTTTTCTAAAAACTTTTCAGAAGTTCTAGACATAATAATTTGTGGCTTATTACCTTTCAATTCTACCCCTTCAATGATTCCGCGAACGTTATCTCCTTTTCTGAAGAAATCCGATGGAATTTGTTTTTCTTTGGGTAAAATAATTTCGTTTCCTTCATCATCTATTAAGATAACAACTCTTGGGCGTACATGGTGTACTTCGGCCGTATAAATTTCACCAATTAAATCTTTAAATTGCTTGTAAAGATTCGTATTATCGTGTTCGTGGATTTTAGAAATTAAGTTTTGACGCAAAGCCAAAATAGCGCGTCTACCAAGATCAATTAATTTCACTTCTTCTGAAACTTCTTCACCAATTTCGAAATCGGGTTCAATTTTTCTAGCTTCGGTCAAAGTGATTTCCTCATTCTCTAAATCCAAGTCATCATCAGCAACGATAACCCTTCTTCTCCAGATTTCCATATCTCCTTTGTCTGGATTAATAATAATATCAAAATTATCATCCGATCCGAATTTCTTTTTCAATGCATTTCTAAACACATCTTCCAAAATCGCCATAAGCGTTACACGATCAATAAGTTTATCGTCTTTAAACTCTGAAAATGAATCGATTAATGCTAAATTTTCCATGCCAACTTTTTAATTAAAATGTTATTGTAACAATTGCTTCTTTTATATCTGTGTATGGGACTTCCTGTCTTTTTTGAACAGTTTCTTTTCCTTTCCCTATTTTCTTAGGCTCTCTTGCTTCCCACTCCAAAACAATCCCAGTTTCATTAGTATCCACTAATTTGGCTTCGATTTTTTGATCGGCGGTTTTAACCTGCAAATTCCTGCCAATGTTTTTCTTGTATTGCCTCAAATGTGTTAAAGGCTCCGAAACTCCGGCAGAGGCTACTTCAAGAGAAAAATCCTGCTCTTCTCTGTCTAAATTTTGATCAATCGCACGACTCACATCGATACAATCCTGTAATACTACGCCATTATCACCATCTAAAGTAACGATAATTTTGAAATTATCGGTAATAATCAGATCAATTAAAAAAAGCGACGGCTTTTCTTTCAATCCATCAATCAACAACTCGTATACTTTCTCTTTGAATGTCATATTCTTTATAAAAAGAGGGGACAAAAGTCCCCTCATTATCTAACTTTTAATAAATAACGAGGCAAATATAGTGTTTTTTTTTATAAATGAAAAATCATTGCCAAATGTTAAAATATTTATTATCTTTATACTATAAAACCAAAAGTATTAACTATTATTTTCTTATACTATAATATTATGAAAAGAATTCTTGTACCAACCGACTTTTCAAAACATGCTGACCACGCACTAAGAGTAGCAGCACAAATTGCTAGAAAAAATGGTGGCGAAATCTATTTGCTTCACATGCTTGAACTCCCACAACAAGGGAGCGATATGGTTCATAATGGCAGTGACATTCCTCAAATTATGTTTTTCAAGAATTACGCAATAAAAAAACTAGAAGATTTAATGCGCGCTGATTTCCTACAAGGAATCAGCGTTTTTGAAATCATACAATTTGAAAAAACTTTTGACGGAATTTTAAACATAAGTCGTAAAAACAATATCGACTTAATAGTTATGGGCTCTCATGGCGCTTCAGGTTATGAAGAGATGTTTATTGGATCGAATGCCGAGAAAGTGGTTAGAAATGCAGAAGTTCCTGTTTTGGTAATCAAAAACGAAATCGAAGACTTCAAAGCAAAGAAAATTGTTTTCGCCTCTGATTTCTCTCCGGAAATAAAAAAATCATTTGGAAAATTAGTAGCTTTAGCTACCCTATTTGATTCTCATTTGGATTTGATAATGATTAATACGCCTAACAACTTCAAACCTACTGCTGTAGCTGAAAACATCATGGCTGACTTCTTAAAAGACGTTGATTTTGCAAATTATTCGACACATATCTATAATGATGTAAACGTAGAGAAAGGGATTTTGAACTATTCTAGCAGTGTGGACGCTGATTTAATTGGAATGTGCACGCACGGAAGAACCGGTTTTTCCCACTTCTTTAACGGAAGCATTAGTGAAGACTTGGTAAACCACGCTGTTAGACCCGTGATTACTTTCAAAATTTAAGCACACTTAGCTCTACTAAATAACAAAACGCCTCGATTGAGGCGTTTTGTTATTTAGTAGAAAAGCTAACCGAGTGGCTTACTTCAAAATAATTTTCATCCAACAATTTAAAACAAATAAGACATTTATTATTTTAACTCTTAGTAAAAATGATCCCAACTTCTATATTGAAGTTGTTTTTCTGTTTCCACTTACTTGCAAACTAGATTTTAGGAAATGACTAGGACATTGGCAGAATTAAAAACCTCTAATTCGTTTATCTGAAAACAAATTAGAGGTTTTTAAAAGTGCGGATAATAGGACTCGAACCTACACGCCTTGCGGCACCAGATCCTAAGTCTGGCATGTCTACCAATTTCACCATATCCGCAAAATTGTGAGTGCAAATATAAACATTAGTTCTTACTTTCAAAGTAATTTTCGAAAAAATATTAAAACTCTTTTTTGTATTTTTGACC
>CALQBR020000228.1 GCA_943328865.2 Sphingobacterium thalpophilum | reverse complement strand
GCCGAAACCAAAACCTCATCGCCTGCTTTTAATAAAGCGGCAAATCCGTTAGCCACCAAGTTAATCCCGTGCGTGGTTCCTGAAGTAAAAAGCACTTCGTGAGCGTGTCTGGCATTAATATGATGTTGAATAATCGTTCGGGAATTTTCATAGGCATCGGTCGCCAATTGACTGAGGGTATGCACCCCACGGTGAATGTTGGCATTGATTTCCTGATAGTACTTCGATATCGCGTCGATGACCACTTGCGGCTTTTGCGAAGTGGCGCCATTGTCAAAATAAACCAAGGGTTTCCCATTTACTTTTTGTGATAAAATAGGAAAATCAGCTCTTACTTTTTGAACATCAAACATTTTTCATACAATTTGTGCACAAATTTACAACTTGATTGTTTATAATTGGAATAAATAAAGGCAAAAAAGACATAAAACAACGTTATTGAAAAACAATAGCATTTTATTTGGATGTATTACATAAAAATGTATTTTTGTCTTTATGTATAATAAAGAATTAACCAAAGGAACATTACTTCCTATCATTTTAAAACTGATTAGTAAAAATGATAAAATGTATGGCTACGAAATTACTCAGAAGGTAAAAGAAATAACCAAAGGTAAAATTGACATTTCTGAAGGTGCCTTGTACCCAATATTACACAAATTAGAATCTGACGGAATATTGGAAACTGAGAAGGTATATTTAGGAAAACGAGTAAGAAAATATTACAGAATTACATCGTCTGGTCAGCTTGCAATTGTAGAAATAACAAATGAATTAAACGATTTTATAAGTACGTTAAATCTAATTTTTAATTCAAAAACGATTAAATTATGATACTTACCGATTCTAATATTTCGTATATAGAAACTAATTTAAAATTCTATGGAATAAATGATGAGGCCTTAAAAGACGATTTTATGGATCACATTTGCACCCATATTGAATGTTATAATGGAAGTGATTTTGAAGATGCGTATCAAGCAGCAATTGAAAATTTAGGTGGATATTCTTCAATGCAACTTATTCAAAAAGGAATAAATGAAAAAAAGTTGATCCAATCATTCTTAGTCAGAAAAAGAATATTTTATTTACTTTCAACTTTTAACATTATGTTATTGGCATTAGCGGTTTTATTCAAAATTAACCAATGGCCATACGCGGGTATATTATTAACTTCAGGTTTCGGAATTTTAATATTTTTTACCATCCCGTCTGCTTTTTATAACAAATATAAACTTACTACTCAAAAAATCATTTTATTAAACAAATAGTTATGAATAAATTCTTTTACCTTTTAGCTTTTTTAACCACTTTTACATTAGGAATAGGGGCCATGTTTGAATTTTTAACTTGGCCATTCAGAGGTATAATAGTATTTGTTGGTTTTGTATTATTAAATTTCGGTTTAGTTCCCACATACTTTTATCAGAAATACAAATCCGCCGAAAAATGATTCGCTACATTATACTTCTATTTGGCATTCTAATTTCCCCCTTCATTCAAGGACAAGAAATCAAAACGGAACAAATTGATGCGTTATTACAATCAATTGAGAAACCGAATTCTCCAGGATTAAGCATAGGAATAATTCAAAATGGAAAAATAGTTTATGCCAAAGGAATTGGCTTAGCATCCATTGAAAACAACACTAAAAATGAAATAAGTACCGTATTTAGTGTTGCTTCAATAGCTAAACAGTTTACGGCTTCCTGTATTTGGATTTTGATTCAAGAAAAGAAAATTTCTTTAGAAGATGACATACGAAAATATCTTCCTGAAATGCCCAATTATGGCAGTCCCATAAAAATAAAACATTTGCTAAATCATACAAGTGGCATTCGAAATTATCAAGCAATAATGGATTTGCAAGGTTTTAACTATGATTCTGAATATTATAACAACAATACCGTTTTGCAATTAGCTTCGAACCAAATCGGATTGAATAACAATCCAGGGGAAAAAGTACTTTACAGCAATACAAACTACAATTTACTAACTATTATTATTGAAAGGATTTCAGGAAAAAACCTTAATGAATTTGCTCAAGAAAAATTATTTAAGCCATTGGAGATGAAATCTAGTTGTTTTAGAATTTCCAACAAACAAATCATTAGCAATAAAGTCACTGGATATCAGCTAAGTGAAGACAAATATGTTTCAAAAACAAACATTCAAGAAAGTTATGGTGCTGGAAGTATGGGCTCAACAATTGAAGATTTAGCAAAATGGGTAAACGTTTTAGATGGCACAAAATCCGACTATAAATCACTTGCAAAATTTTTAACACAGTGCGAAAAATTAAAAAATGGTGAAAGAGCAAAATATGCTCGTGGAATAATGGTGGATCATTACAAAAAGTTGCAAACGGTAAGTCATAGTGGTTATGGTTGGGGCGGACAGTCGCAATTGATTTCAATTCCAGAAAAAAAACTAGGAATAATTATACTCACAAATTTAGAATCCATAAACCCTACTCCTATTTCTTATCAAATTTTAGATTTATTTTTAACTGATAAAGATCTTTATATATCAAAAAAAGGTAAAAAAAATAAAAACTTAGATGAAAAATTGAACCGATTAATAGGCCAATACAAAGAAATCAATAGCGATATGAAAATGGAAATTTTCATTGAAAATGACACTTTGAAAGCAAAAGGAAATCAGGCTAAAAAAGGAATCCCACTTTTAAGTTTGGAAAAAAATAAATTCCATAGAATAAATAATGAGAGTGTGACTTACAATTTCACAAAAAGTGAAGACCAAGATTTAATTATTTCCTTTGGCGGTAACCCTTTTTACTTTAAGAAGGCACAATTTGTAAAAAATGAAACCATAAATATTAAAGAATTTGTTGGCACTTATTATTCTGAAGAATTAAAAACTACATATTTATTTTTTGAAAAAAACAATATTCTTTACCTAACGTACAAAAACAATGAAAATATAGCATTATCTACAATTGAAATAGATGAATTTGGTAATAATGCAAGAACTTGCTATAAGTTTATAAGAAATCAAAACAATGAAGTTGTAAGTATGAATCTATCGTCTGAAGGAACAGTTAAAAATATTCGTTTTATTAAACAAGAAAACCGCTAAAAAGCGGTTTTCTTTTGTCAATTTAGAAATACAATTACAAATCAAATCCCATATTCACCCCCAGTTTGTTGGCGATAATCTTAGCAATTTTAACTCTTAATTCTGGGATTTTTATACTTGAGGTTACTTCACTGGTAAAGGCATACATCAACAAGGCTTTGGCTTCCTTTTTAGGAATTCCGCGTTGTTGCATATAGAACATCGCGTTCTCATCCAATTGCCCAATGGTACAACCGTGAGAACATTTTACATCATCAGCAAAGATTTCCAATTGTGGTTTGGCATTAATGGTGGCCTTGTCGCTCAACAAGATGTTGTTATTTTGTTGGAACGCATTGGTTTTTTGGGCTTCTTTTTCTACAAAAATTTTCCCGTTAAAGACCCCCGTAGCCTGACCGTCTAGGATGGTTTTGTAATTTTG
>CALQBR020000227.1 GCA_943328865.2 Sphingobacterium thalpophilum | reverse complement strand
TTCACCAGCTCCACTAACAACAGTCGTGTTGTCTTTGTCGATAGTTACTCTTTTTGCCGTTCCTAACATTTCGATAGTCGTGTTTTCCAAAGTGTAACCTCTTTCTTCCGAAATTACAGTTCCACCAGTTAAAATAGCAATGTCTTCTAGCATGGCTTTTCTTCTATCGCCAAATCCTGGCGCTTTTACTGCAGCAATTTTTAAAGCACCACGCAATTTGTTTACCACTAAGGTTGATAATGCTTCTCCATCTACATCTTCAGCAATAATCAATAACGGTTTTCCAGATTGTGCTACTGGCTCGAGAACAGGTAGTAATTCTTTTAAAGAAGATACTTTTTTGTCATACAAAAGGATGTATGGACTTTCTAATTCTGCTTCCATCTTTTCTGGATTGGTTACAAAATAAGGAGATAGATAGCCTCTGTCAAATTGCATTCCTTCAACAACGTCAACATAGGTATCTGTGCCTTTGGCTTCTTCCACGGTAATTACCCCTTCTTTTCCAACTTTTGCAAAAGCATTCGCGATTAATTCACCGATAACTTCATCGTTATTTGCTGAAATAGAGGCAATTTGTTTTATTTTTTCAGAATCACTTCCAACTACTTTGGCTTGTTTTGTTAAGTCTCCAACAATCGCTTCAACTGCTTTGTCAATTCCTCTTTTTAAATCCATAGGATTTGCTCCCGCAGCTACGTTCTTAAGCCCTTCTTTTACTATGGCTTGAGCTAAAACAGTAGCGGTAGTAGTTCCATCTCCAGCTAAATCGTTGGTTTTAGAAGCAACTTCTTTAACCATTTGAGCGCCCATATTTTCTAAAGGGTCTTTTAATTCAATTTCTTTTGCAACAGTAACTCCATCTTTAGTAACAGTTGGTCCTCCAAAAGATTTTCCAATAATTACATTACGTCCTTTTGGACCTAAGGTAACTTTTACAGCATTTGCTAATGCATCTACACCACGTTTTAATCCGTCACGTGCTTCTATATCAAATTTTATGTCTTTTGCCATTTTGTTTTTGTTTGTTGAATCTTTATTTTGTTAAATTTTGATTAGATAATAGCTAAAATATCATCTTCTCTCATAATCAAATAATCTTTTCCTTCTAGTTTTAATTCTGTGCCCGCATACTTTCCGTAAAGGACGCTATCGCCAATTTTCACAGTCATGTTGTGCTCTTTTGTACCATTACCAACAGCAACAACAGTTCCTTTTTGTGGTTTTTCTTTGGCTGTATCAGGAATGTAAATTCCAGAAGCCGTTTTAGTTTCAGCAGCAATAGGTTCGATAAGAACTCGATCTGAAAGCGGTTTAATGTTTAAAGCCATAATACTATGTTTTTTGTTATAATTAATCTGATGCACAACCTGATTTCAGAAATTGTGCCAAGAGGTAAATACTGACAATTTTTCTTAAAAAAAATGCCAGCATTGTCAGGCTGGCATTTGTATCTTTTGAACTAAAATTATTTGTTTTCTGGGGTTGCTTCAGTTGGTAACCCTTGAACTGGTGCAGTTTGTTCAGTTTTTGCTGCTGGTGGCGCTGCTGCTGGAATGTTGTCAATTATTTTTGAATCACTCTCGCTTAAAGATCCTGTGAAGCTTACGCTGGATAATAAAATAAGTGCAATTAATATAGTAGCCAACGTCCAAGTACTTTTGTCTAAGAAATCAGTAGTTTTTTGAACACCACCCAATTGTTGTGATCCTCCTAATGAAGAAGATAATCCGCCTCCTTTTGGATTTTGAACCATAATGACTATAATTAAAAGAAAACAAACGATTGTTATTAAAACTAAAAAAATTGAAAATGTGCTCATTGTTATTTATTGTTTTGTTGTAAAATCTTGATATCCGAAATACGGTCTGCAAAGAAACTAATTTTTTCTGGATATTTCAAAATTAATATTTCATAAGCTTGAATGGCTTTTTGATATTTTTTTTGTTCCAAATAAACCCTAGCCAATGTTTCGGTCATCAAATAAGAAGTGTCCTCTTTGCTTTGCTCGACAAGTGCTTTAGGTGAAGCATCTTGTTTGATTGGTGGAATTTTTGGACTTGTTTCAATGAATTTGTCAATTAACTCCGTTTTTTTCTTTTTCTCAATTTCTATTTCAGAATGTTCTTCTTCCGATTTGGGAACTTCGTTTCTTTCGATCTTTTTTATTTTCGACAATTGTAACCATTCTTGAAACGAATGCTTTTCAGATTTTGAAAACGCTAAGGGCTTGCCAAGTTCTAATTTGTCGGCTGTCGGTTCAATAATTGCGGTATCTTTTTGGAGTGCAATATCAATTACTTCTAATGGCTCCGCTTCTTTTATAGAAGTCAATATGGATTGTTCTAACGGATTTGTTTTTAAAGGAATACGCTCTTCGACTTCTTTAGCAACGATTTCGCTTTCTACGACCAAAATGTCATGGATTTCGGCTATTTTTTCTTGGTATAAATTTTTATGAATAGCAGTAAAATTATTGGAAGTAATATAATCAAACAAGACACTTCTGTCGGTTGTATAGGCGGCAGTGATTTTTAATTCAAAGTTATATCTAAAGCTGTCCTGATTGTATAAGCCTTTTAAACGCAAAGCTCTGGCACTTTGAAAAAAAGGAAACTCGGTTACGATTTTTTCCAAAGCCAATGTTTGCTGTTCATTGACTGCATTGTGACTGTTGGTTAAATATAGGTAATCAGTGAGGTTCATTTGTTTTTTACTTCGTCAGGGTTTGCTTTTTTTGCAATAGGTAAATATTCAAAAATTACAACTACCATTTTGCAAGTGATTCATTAAAAATATCTTGTGTGATTCTCTCGAAAATGACATCCAACGCTTCTTTTAGTTTAGCACCAACCAATTGCTCGGTTCCTTTATAATCGTAAAAAAAAGTAAATTTTTTCTCGAAGTCATCCGAGTTTTTGTTTTTATTGGTAAATCTAACATTTATGGTAACGCTGAGTCTGTTTTCTGAGGCACTTTGGTTAGCAGTTGCTGTCATTGGACTGATGCGGTAATCTACAATTTCTCCTTCATAGCGCAATTCTCCTTCGGAATTAGTCAAGTTTAGGTTGGTTTGATTCTGAATCAAATCTTGGAGTCGAAGTGTAAATGTTCTTTCTATTCCAGGCTCAATTAATGAAGCATTATTTTGGAAATAGTTTACTTGAAAGGTTTTGGCGTCAATCTTTCCAGTTCCAGTAAAGTTATAGACAGAACAGCCGCTCAAGGAAAATAGAAAAGTAACTGCAATTATAAAGTGTAGGTGCTTCATTTTAACATTTAAAAAGCCAAAGATATTCATTTTTAATTAGCAATTCATTATTGCTTTGCATTCGATTTGGAACAGCTGTTTTTATAAATCAAATTGTTTTATTTTACGATACAAAGTTCTTTCCGAAATCCCTAATTCATCTGCTGCGGCTTTTCGCTTTCCTTTGTTTTTATCCAATGATTTTTTAATCATTTCGATTTCCTTTTGTTCCAAACGCAACACCTCTTCTTCCTCTATTGTTTCAGCAAACATA
>CALQBR020000226.1 GCA_943328865.2 Sphingobacterium thalpophilum | reverse complement strand
TAAACACCCTTGGTTTCCCAATTGATGGAAAAGGACCAATCGGAGGTGATTTATACGAAATGCCTTTAGAAAGAAAAGCACCGGGAGTTATCTTCCGTCAACCCGTAACGGAACCATTACAAACAGGTGTTAAGGCAGTTGATGCTATGATTCCTGTAGGTCGTGGACAAAGGGAGTTGGTTATTGGAGATCGTCAAACAGGTAAATCTACCGTATGTATTGACACGATCCTAAACCAAAAAGAATTTTATGATGCTGGTAAACCAGTATTTTGTATCTATGTAGCAATCGGACAAAAAGCATCGACTGTTGCAGGAATCGCAAAAATGTTAGAAGAAAAAGGAGCCATGGCGTATACCGTTATTGTGGCAGCCAATGCTTCTGACCCAGCTCCAATGCAAGTATATGCACCTTTCGCAGGAGCAGCTATTGGAGAATATTTCAGAGATTCAGGTCGTCCGGCTTTAATTGTTTATGATGATTTGTCTAAACAAGCGGTGGCATACCGTGAAGTGTCTCTTTTATTAAGAAGACCACCGGGACGTGAGGCATATCCTGGAGACGTTTTCTACTTACACTCTCGTTTATTAGAAAGAGCTTGTAAAGTAATCGCTAACGATGATATTGCTAAAAACATGAACGACTTACCAGATTCTTTGAAAGGAATTGTAAAAGGTGGCGGTTCATTAACAGCTTTACCAATTATCGAAACACAAGCGGGTGACGTTTCTGCTTATATCCCAACAAACGTAATTTCGATTACGGATGGTCAGATTTTCCTTGATGGAGATTTGTTTAACTCAGGGGTTCGTCCTGCTATTAACGTAGGTATCTCGGTATCTCGTGTAGGAGGTAATGCACAAATTAAATCAATGAAAAAAGTAGCCGGTACTTTAAAACTAGATCAAGCACAATTCCGTGAATTGGAAGCGTTTGCTAAATTTGGTTCTGATTTGGATGCCGTTACTTTAAACGTTATTGAAAAAGGAAAAAGAAACGTTGAGATCTTGAAACAAGGTTTGAACGATCCTTATACGGTAGAAGACCAAGTTGCGATTATCTATGCTGGTTCTAAAAATTTATTGAAAACGGTTCCTGTTAATAAAGTGAAAGAATTCGAGAAAGATTTCTTGGAATACTTAAACGCCAAACACAGAGATACGCTTGATGCTTTAAAAGCTGGTAAATTAGATGATACCATTACTACTGTTATCGAAAAAGTAGCAAAAGAAATTTCAGCGAAATATAACAAATAAGTCAATTTGAAAATTTGAAGATTTGAAATGGTTCTTTCATTTTAAATCTTCAGATTATCGAGTTCCCAAATTTTCAAATTAAAGAATGGCAAATTTAAAGGAAATCCGTAATAGAATTACTTCCGTTTCATCTACGATGCAAATCACATCGGCAATGAAAATGGTTTCTGCAGCAAAGCTAAAGAAAGCACAAGATGCAATCACAGCGATGCGCCCTTATGCCGAAAAATTAACGGAATTGTTACAAAATCTTTCTGCAACTCTGGAAGGAGATGCGGGTGGAGAATTCACTACACAACGTGAAGTAAAGAAAGTGTTAATCGTTGCCATTACTTCAAATAGAGGTTTGTGTGGCGCTTTTAATACCAATGTAATCAAAGAAGTTAAAGTACGTTCTGACTATTATGCTGGAAAACAAGTGGATGTTTTTGCCATTGGTAAGAAAGGAAATGATGTTTTGAGCAAAACGCTTTCTGTAATCGACAATCAAAGTCCGGTATATGACAATTTGACTTTTGATAATGTTGCCGCAATTGCAGACTTGTTAATTCAGAAATTTGCGAAAGGCGAGTACGACAAAATTGAATTAATTTACAATCAATTTAAAAATGCCGCTACTCAAACTGTTCAAACCGAGCAATTTTTGCCTTTAGCGCCATTAAAATCAAACCATACCGTTTCGGTAGCGGATTATATCTTCGAACCTTCAAAAGAGGAAATCGTTTTGACTTTGATTCCAAAGGCTTTAAAAACACAATTATACAAAGGCATTAGAGATTCTTTTGCTTCTGAGCACGGAGCACGTATGACGGCGATGCATAAAGCAACCGATAATGCGACGGAGTTGAGAGACCAATTGAAATTAACTTACAACAAAGCGCGTCAAGCAGCGATTACTAATGAGATCTTAGAGATTGTTGGTGGAGCGGAAGCGTTGAAAGGATAATATCAAATTTTTAAAATACAATGAAGAGCCCTGCATTTGTAGGGCTCTTTTTTATGAGTATTATTTAGCCTCAACCATCGCCCTTTACTTCATAAATAATTCTGACTTTATAACCCTAGAATACCCACTTTTTTATCCAAATAAGTAATCCTAAATGAGTATTTTTACGCAAGAAATAGCACGTTGTGCTATCGAATAGCGGGAACTATTCGAGGCTTTCGGAAGTAAATAGCTCAAAAAATCGGGATTCTAGCCGCTTTTTTTGGGCTTTTTTGTATCTAAGAAGGAAGTTTTTGGAGCAATTTATGGGGTAATTATTCGCTTTTTACTGCTCAAAGTAGGGTAAATATCCTTTTTAAATGCAATAAAGAGGTAGTTTCTATTGGATGCGCATCGAACAAGAGCTGCATGCGGGTGGAACAAAAATTGCATGCGCTTCGAGTGAAAGTTGCATGCGGTTCGAAAATGGGCTTTTATCCAATCAAAAAGCCCTGAGTGCGGGAACACTCAAGGCTTTCAGATGAAAATAACCTTGTTACGGGATTCTAGCCGGCTTTTCTAAAGGTTAACTCCCCTAACATTTTTCGCATCTTTTTGCCTGGCGCAAATAGCACACGGGTCTTGTGGATGTCTAATGCCGAAACCTCCTCGATTGCATCTTGTCCTACGGCACTGATACCAATTCTAAAATTACCCAGATGCCCCAATTTGACAATGCGCCCTTGCTTGAGTTCCCGAATGATATTCTTCTCTAACGTATTCAGCACCGCCAGACAATCGGTGTCGGTTACGGTACATTGTTCAGAAATCATCTCGGCAAGATATTCCATGTCTACTTCGCCATCAGGCATCGCCGTGGCATAATACTTCTCAGGAGCTTGAAGATCCTGCGGGTTTTTTCTACCCATTAATTTGAATTTAACTGCCATATTTATGGAATTAAGGTTAGTGATGCTCAAAATCCTTTTTCGAGATACACAAATATACCGCGCCTTTGGCGTTAATAATAGTCAAACTTATTCACAACACTACGAGTAATCAACAAAATGAACAATAGCTATCTTAGGTAGAATAAATAGTGAATATTTCATTTTTTTGTGATTATTTTTGTAAAAAATCATCACTATGAAAAGAAAATATGATTCAATAGGATTGTTCTTTTTTATGTTTTTTGGACTTACGGGGCTACAAGCATTTTGGGAATGAGAAAGTAATTTCGCGCTATCGGCTTCATAATAGTAGCAAGAGCGGAATTCTACATCCATGTGTATACGAAAAAAAAGTATGCAACAAATTAAAAGTCCCTTTGATGATTTGTAGCATTTT
>CALQBR020000225.1 GCA_943328865.2 Sphingobacterium thalpophilum | reverse complement strand
TGCGTATATGAGTTTAGGTACCCAAACCACTGCGGATAAGGAGCGATATACCCCGCAGGATTTTAATCAAGGTTTTGGGTTTAATGGAACGATTGATCAATTCAATTATTATGCGTCGTTGAATAGCACTGAAACCAAAGGAATCTCGGAAGCAAAAGGCGATAATTTCGAAGAAGACCGTTTCTCGAGGGTTAATACTTTGGTTAAATTGGGCTTCAAACCTACCAAAAAAATGGCCTTTGATGCTTTTGTGGGTTATGACCGAATGAAAAACAATTTTGATGGCACCTTTGATAATTTCAGTAATCCTGACACCCCTTTGAATGTTTCTCTAAACGAGCAATTTCGTTTTGGCTTTTCTCCAAAATTCCAATACAATAAAGGGGAGTTTGTATTGAATTCCAGTGTTAACAGTGTGGAAAGACATTATGATATTTACAGTGCTTGGTCCAATTCGGTTGAGGTAAGTGATTATAAGTCTAAAAGTGTTAACATCGATGCGTTTAATAAATATGCCTTTTCCTCAAGATTTTTTGTTGTTTTGGGAGGACAATTTCAATTTTATGAAATGAATTCGGTAAGCGACTATGAATCGATTGATAAAAAACAGGCAAAATTCAACACGGTTGACCCTTATTTAAATGCTGTTTTTAATACGAAATTCGGTTTGAACCTTAATGCTGGAATCCGAATGAATAACCATAGCGTTTATGGAAATAAATGGGTTTATAATTTTAATCCGTCTTATACATTTACAAAGTGGCCTTTAAAAGTGTTAGCCTCTTATAGCACTGCATTTATAACCCCTAGTTTGTATCAATTGTATTCTCCGTATGGCAATTTAGCGTTAACACCTGAAGAAAATAGTACCGTTGAATTTGGTTTTGAATCTGCATTAATGGACAAAAAACTAACTTTTAATGCCGTAACTTTTTATAGAGAAGAGAAAAACGGCATCGGTTTTTATACCAATCCCACAACGTATCTGTCTAATTATATTAATGTCGCAGGAAATAACAATGCTAAGGGTTTAGAAACGATGATTTCGTATGCTTTTTCTAGAGATTTAAAGGCAAATGCGAATTATACTTTTACGCAAATGGAAACGCAAATGAACCGATTGATTCCAAAGCATAAAGCCAATGTTGCAATGGATTACCAATTTTTAAAAAGCACTTTTGTAACGCTTAATTACCAATGGATAGACCAGCGGTCAGATGCTTTTTATGATGGGGTTACTTATGCAAAAACGGCAGTGCTTTTGCCTTCTTACCAATTGGTCAATGCTATTGTAAAAAAAGAATTAATAAAAAACAGAATGTCTCTTTTTGGTTCTGTAAATAATATCTTCAACGAATCTTTTGAAGAGACCATTGGTTACAACACCCGTGGTCGCAACTTTAAGCTAGGCGTTACTATCTTATTTTAACAGACAAAACCAATCAAACTTAATCCCACTTCGATCGTTATCAAGTGGGATTTTTTGTAAGGCGTAAAATGATTTTTAAAAATAAGCAATGAATACTGCTTCATATCGTATTTTAAAAATCTAACAAACAACGCAACATTTTGATTCTTAAATGCACTTAGCGATTTTTAGACTTTTTACTTTACGACTTTTAAACTTTCAACTTATTTAGCTTAGTTGAACTCAAACGGGGTAAGTATTTTATAAAAATATTTTGGAACTTCATTGAGATACATATCGGTTCCAAAGGGTTGAATAGATTTGGCATCTTTAAATTCTTCAAATATTTTCAATGGATTGGGTTTCATCATTCTCCCGTTAGTAGTGATGTGTCCTAAGGCTGTACTTAGCAAAGGTTCGCTAGTATTTCCTAGTGGGATTAAATTGCCTAAATCTTCTTCCAATGCGATGTTGGGCTGTAATCCGTCTTGATATTCCCCAAACCCATCTTTGTTGATCATTTTCAATACTAAGGGTTGCATGGCATAGCGATGACTCGGATTTCGGTTTTTTGCACTAAAATTACTCGAATCGTATAATGTTACCGAAGCCACATTTTTACCGGTGGTTGCGCCTCCAATCTGGATCACATTAATATAGGGTTTCAGTCCATTGATTACTAATTCACTTGCCGACGCACTGCTTTTGGAGGTTAAAATATACACTTTAGAAAGGCGTAAACTATTTATAGCTGTTCCATTGCCAATGTTGTTTTTAAAGTTATTGACTAAATAATCAGGGTGATTCGATTCATAATACGACTGAATTTTTTGATTCCAATGTTCTTTAGCAAACAATTGGCCTTCGAATTGTCCTGTAATCATACTCGCTAATCGGGTAGCACTTTCCACAGAACCACCAGAATTATATCGAAGATCGAGTACAAGATGGTTGGCTCCCGCCGCTAAGAAATTTCCAAAAACGTCATTCAGTTGGGGGTCAAAATTAGCCGTAAAACTATTGTAAACTAGATAAGCTACTTTGTGATTTCCAATATTGATGATATCTGTATAAAAAATTGGATTTTCGGTTAATTGGGTTTTAGAGAGTGTCACCGATTGCCCATTTGGAGTAATATTTCCATTGTCATAATCTGCTAAGTTAAGCGTGTAGTTATCGCTTTCTAAAAGGGATTGGTAATTACTCACCGTCAGAGGAATACCATCTATTGCATAAAAAATAGTGCCTCGATGAATGGCTTTTGTCGAAGCATCTGAATTTGGGATGATGTAACGCACCCAGCCAAAAATATCCATTGTACTACCGCTTTTGTATTTCAAACCAAAATCAACACCATTGTTGGTAGTAATGCCTTGAAAAAGATTTTCTAAATAAGTATAGTCATTGACTAAGAGGCTAAATCGATCTACCGCCTCATTGCGTGGATATCGACTGACTGGTTTGAATAGTAAATCCTGAAATAAAACCTCGGGAGTTCCTTTAGTATAAAGAAAATCATTCAGCTGTCCTTGATTGGAAAATCGATTATCTGATAAATCTGAAACATCGCCCTGCCATAAATAGTAAAGATTAAGCCCTTTCCATATGAAATTTTGAACTTGTAAATCGGAAGGAATATTTAGAGAATCATCAAAATCAGTACAACTTTCTAAGCAAAAAGTACTAATAAATAATACTACTAAGATTTTGTACGCTTGTTTCATAAGGTATTTTGTGATTTTACTTCGTAAATTTATCACTTTATTTTGTTTGATAATCGATGTAACAAATAAATGTATTTTTCGTCTTGCTTGTAAAACGGACCTAATCACGGATCAATGACCCAAAATGAGTTTGTATTATTAATCGCTCCTTTTAAGGATAAAGTCTTTCGGTTAGCGAAGCGATTGCTTATAAGCACAGAAGAAGCAGAAGATGCAACTCAGGAAGTTTTGGTAAAATTATGGAATAAAAACGAGGGATTGGCTGCTTATCATAGTGTGGAAGCCTTGGCGATGACGATGACAAAGAATTTTTGTCTGGATCAATTGAAATCAAAAAGATCGGGAAACTTAAAAATTACGCATCATAATTTCAAGGATAGGCAAGCAAGTTTGCAACAAAG
>CALQBR020000224.1 GCA_943328865.2 Sphingobacterium thalpophilum | reverse complement strand
GTTTTGATCAAAAAGTATTTAAAATAGTAGCGTTAACCACTGAGGTAAAAGAATTGCGTTCTGAATTTGTAGATAGACGTTCTGAATTGATGAAATTAAAAATGGAATCAACTGTCTCGTCTAAAATGGAGGAGAGAGGTATATTTCCTTCCCCGGTACCTCCAGTGAAAATAAAAGTTAAAGAAGTAGAAGAGAAAAACTTTCTTGAAAGAATATGGAAGTAGAAGATAAAAATATTACTTACAGAATATATCTGGTTGCAGTGGCTGTCTTTTTTATGGCCATAGCTATTACGGTTAAGCTTACTAATATTCAGTGGGTTGAAGGGGATCATTATCGAAAATTAGCCAAACAGAAAACGGTGAAGAACTTTGTGATTCCAGCAAATAAAGGCAATATTTATTCTGCTGACGGCAGTTTATTGGCAACTTCAATTCCGAATTATGACATACGATTTGACGCTGTAGCTCCAAAAAAAGAAGATTTTCAAAAGTATGTAAAGCCTTTGGCTGATTCATTGGCTCTTTTGTTAGGAAAATCAAGTAGCTATTATCAATCGGAATTGAGAAATGCCAGAGCGAATAAAAGCAGGTATTGCTTGATAGCAAGAGATTTAAGTTTTACTGAATACATGCGAATAAAATCCTTTCCGTTATTTGAACTTGGAGCTTATAAAGGGGGTATTATTACCGATCAACAAACTGTTCGAGAACATCCAATAGGTGAAATTGCTCAGCGGACCATTGGATATGAGCGCCTTACTTATAAAGGACATTCGGATGGCCGAGGTATTGAATGGGCGTTTAGAGACTATTTGAATGGTAAAGATGGAAAAGTACTCAAGCAGAAAATTGCTAAGGGACAGTGGAAACCCATTAGAGATGTTAATGAAGTAGAACCTCAGGATGGGTATGATGTTATTTCGACGATAGATGTTTATATTCAGGATATTGCGCATCATGCTTTGCTAAAACAATTGCAAATCTATAATGCTGAACATGGCTGTGTTGTGGTAATGGAAACAAAGACGGGTTATGTAAAAGCCATTTCGAATTTAGGTAGACATGAGAATGGATCTTACTATGAAACCACTAACTACGCGATAACGGAATCACATGAGCCTGGTTCAACCTATAAGTTAGCAGACTTAATGGCGCTTTTGGAGGATAAAAAAGCAGATACTAGTGACGTTTACGACACTAAAGGTGGAATAATTACCTATTCTGGAAAAAAAGTACGCGATTCTCATGAAGGCGGACATGGTAAAATATCTTTAGCTACAGGTTTTGAAAAGTCGTCTAACACGGTTATGGTTCAAGCGGTTTATAATGCTTATAAAAATGAGCCTTCAAAATTTGTAAATCACCTCAATGCTTTTGGTTTGAATAAACCTTTGGGCCTTCCTTTTCAAGGCGAAGGTAAGCCACGTGTGCCTCAGCCAACCGATAAAAGTTGGTCTAATATTTCGTTGCCATGGATGGCTTTCGGATATGGGGTCTCAATTACACCATTGCAAACATTATCATATTACAATGCAGTAGCTAATAATGGAGAAATGATAAAGCCACTTTTTGTTTCGGAAATAAAGGAATGGAACAAAACAATAAAAAAATATAACAAACAGGTAATTAATCCTAAGATCTGTTCCCAAGAAACGATTTTAAAATTGAAGGCAGTTCTTGAAAATGTGGTAAAAAGAGGAACAGCTTCTGATTTGTATTCAAAAGATTTTTCAATGGCTGGAAAAACAGGTACCGCACAAGCGAATTATGCCACCAAAGGAGGGTCTGAAAAACATTATATTTCTTCATTTGTTGGTTATTTTCCTGCGGACACCCCTAAATATTCTTGTATTGTAGTGGTTCATAAGCCTGATGCCTCAAAAAACAATTATTACGGAGCAGATGTGGCAGGGCCGGTATTCAAAAGAATCGCACAAAAGATTTTTACAGATGCACCATCAATGAATGAGATTTCAAATTTAGACAAGAAGAATAGTCAACAAGAAAAAAACTACTCTGCATATTATACTAAATCGCAGCAAAATTATAATGTTGTTCCTAATGTAAAAGGAATGTCCGGAATGGATGCAGTTGCCTTGTTGGAAAATCTCAAAATCAAAGTAAAGATTATCGGTGTTGGAAAAGTAAAGACCCAATCTCTGCAACCTGGACAAAGTTTAAATAAAAGTGCAACCATAATATTGGAACTATCGTGATTATTTTAAAAGACTTATTGTATAAAGTAGCTATCGAAATAGTAAAAGGTTCGACCGATATTGCTATCGGTAAAATAGATTTCGATTCTAGAAAAATAGCTGAAAACGATGTTTTTGTTGCTATTCGAGGCACCATTTCTGATGGTCACGAATTCATTGAAAAAGCCATTAATAATGGTGCAGTTGTTATTGTATGCGATACTTTTCCGGAAGTAATGGTCAATGGAATAACCTATGTTCAGGTGAAGGACACCAATAAAGCTTTGGCATTTATGTCGGCTAATTATTTTGAAAATCCTTCGCAACACCTTAAGTTAATTGGAATTACAGGAACTAATGGAAAAACAACAGTTGCTTCTTTATTATATCAGTTATTTAAAAAAGCAGGTTTTAAAGTAGGATTGCTTTCTACCGTTAAAATCCTTGTGGATGATATAGAATACAAAGCCACCCACACCACTCCAGATTCCATTACCATCAATCATTACTTAAAAGAAATGAATGATGTAGGCGTGGAGTATTGTTTTATGGAAGTGAGTTCTCATGGAATTCATCAAAAAAGAACCGAAGCATTGCATTTTGCTGGAGGCGTTTTCACCAATTTGTCTCACGATCATTTGGATTATCATCCCACTTTTGCGGAATACCGCGATGTTAAAAAATCTTTTTTTGATTTTTTACCTAAAACTGCTTTTGCATTATCGAATGTTGATGATAAAAACGGCTCGGTAATGTTGCAAAACACGCAAGCCAAAAAGCGTACCTATGCTTTAAAAACCTTTGCCGATTATAAAGCACAAATACTCGAGAACCAATTGTCGGGTTTGCTGTTGAAGATTAATGAAAACGAAGTTTGGGTCCGATTAATTGGAACTTTTAATGCCTATAATTTATTGGCAATTTATGGAACAGCGGTTGAATTGGGATTGGAGCATTTTGAAGTGTTGCGATTGCTATCAGAATTAGAAAGTGTTTCAGGAAGATTTCAGTTTATGGTATCTAAAGGTAATATTACTGCAATTGTAGATTATGCCCATACGCCGGATGCTATTGAAAATGTCTTGAAAACCATCAATGATATTCGGACTAAAAATGAGCAACTTATCACAGTTGTTGGCTGTGGAGGAGATAGAGACAAAACAAAACGACCTATTATGGCAAATATCGCTACCGCCTTAAGTGACAAAGTGATTTTGACATCAGATAATCCAAGAACTGAAAATCCAGAAACGATTATTGCTGAAATGGAGCAGGGGGTAGAGCCCCAAAATTATAAAAAAATGATGGCTATTACCGATAGAAAACAAGCTATAAAAACAGCTTGTCAATTGGCTCAACCAAATGATATTATATT
>CALQBR020000223.1 GCA_943328865.2 Sphingobacterium thalpophilum | reverse complement strand
TCCTATAACATGATGCACAAAAGGACAGTGATTACAGATAAACATCACCAAGGTTCCTTTTTCGCCTTTTAAATCCGAAAATGAAAACCATTGGTTAGAATTGGTGTCTTTCAAATAAAAATCAGGAGCTATCGCTCCCAATGGGATCATCTTTGATGGGGTTTGTGACATTTAGGTCAGTTTAGTTTTAAACTTTAAAATTACGAAAAAAGGATTGTTTTGAATCGAAAATCAGTTGAAACATATATTAGCTTCTTAATTTAATCAATTCATAAATCAATTCTTTTTCTTTTTCAGAAAGATCTGTTGGGATCTTTATTTGAAAAGTAAGAAACAAATCTCCAAATTGGCCTTCTTTTTTATAAACAGGAAAACCTTTTCCTTTAAGCTTTACTTTTGCGCTATTTTGCGTACCAGGCTTGACCATCAATTTAGCCTTTCCTTCAAAGGTATTTATCATAATCTCACCTCCTAAAAGAGCAACATATAAGTCTAAGTCTATGTTGGTATACAAATTACTCTTGTCTAGTTTGAAATTTGTTTTATTGTCAATAGTAAAAGTAATATATAAATCCCCTTTTGGTCCGCCTCCCGAACCTGCTTCGCCATAACCGTTAATTTTGATGACTTGACCATTTTCAACACCTGCAGGAATAGTAAGCCTAATATTTTTACCGTTAATTGTTAAGGTCCGTTTATGGGTCGTATAGACATCTTTTATGTCCAGATGCAGTTCAACATTATAATCCTTCCCTTTAAATTGCGAAGTTCGAGCTCCACCTCTTGTGGCACTCCTGCCAAACATCGATTCAAAGAAATCAGAATATTCAGAACTGCCACCAAAACTGCCAAATCCGTTTTGTGGCCCTCCGCCGTAGTATTGTTTTTGCTGTTTTGCTTTCGAGTATTCATCAGCATGCTTCCAATTTTCACCGAATTCATCGTATTTTTTTCGATTTTCAGAATTGCTTAGCACTTCGTTTGCTTCATTGATTTCCTTGAACTTTTTTTCAGCTTCTTTATCATTGGGATTTAAATCGGGATGGTATTTTCGAGCTAATTTTCGGTACGCTTTTTTAATTTCGGCATCTGTTGCCTTTTTATCAACTGCTAATATTTTATAATAGTCTATAAATGCCATATTTGATTTTTTTCAGATTTCTATGCTAACATTATTTATTATGATTAGGGATGTCTTGTTTGTTTTCCAGATCAATAAGGAAAGATTGATTGCGCTTAAATTCTGCGTCAATTGAATTAATCTCAAGGATTACATTTATTTATCCAATAAGTGTTTCAAATAGTTTTTTGTTTATTTTTTTGATGTCTTTTGTGTTCTTCGAATAGCAAAAGGACTTATTGGAACTATATAAAGAATTATTTTAAGAATCCAAAACGGAAATTCATTTATACTAAGGAGTGGTTCATAGGGGAGACTTTTCTTTCCATTTTTTGTTTCCTTTACCGTATGCTGTTCCGTTTTTTGAATGTATAAAATTAAGTAACTGAAAAACAATTGTTTAATTAAAAATGATGATATTAAATTTACGAATATTTTTTCATAAAAAATTAAAATATTAAATTATAAACTGGAGGAATTGAGAAACAAATTACATTGCAGATTCTCATTATCCAGTATTATTTTTTAGACACTTATAAGTTTGTGTTTAGTATAAAAAAATCTAATTTTGGGAATCTTTAAAAATAGGAATAGTTAATAAAAGAGAACATATATTTCTACAATTCAAGTTTATAAATTGTAGAAATATATGCTATGTTTCCTATAACTCATATAATTGCAAACAGATGAAAATCGTTATATCTCCAGCCAAATCACTTGATTTTGAAACCCCCTTGCCTTTGGTAAAATATTCGGATTCTTTATTTTTAAAAGAATCGAAAAAAGTTCATGCCATTTTGAAACAAAAATCCCCTCAAGAATTAGCTGATTTGATGGCTATATCAGCTAATTTAGCTGAATTGAATTGGCAGCGCAATCAAGATTGGAAACCTCCATTTACGATATCAAATTCCCGTCCAGCTATTTTTGCTTTTGCTGGGGATGTTTATACTGGTTTGGATGCATACACCATACCCATAGAAAAAATGGATGATTTACAATCCCGTTTGCGCATACTCTCTGGTTTGTATGGTTTATTGAAACCCTTTGATTTGATACAACCCTATCGTTTGGAAATGGGAACGAAAATGGCAGTAGGGGATAGTAAAAATCTGTATGATTTTTGGAAATCAACATTAACAAAAGCTATGAACCAAGAATTAGAAAAAGACGAGTTATTCGTCAATTTAGCTAGTAATGAATATTTTACTGCGATTGATGTCAAAACCTTAAAAGTCCCGGTAATCACCCCGGAGTTTAAAGATTATAAAGACGGTAGATTAAAAACAATCAGTTTTTTTGCTAAAAAAGCAAGGGGATTAATGGTTCGTTACATTATAAACAACAACGCACAAACGGTAGATGATTTGAAAGGATTCGATTATGAAGGGTATCAATATGATGCCCATTTATCCAAGGGCCATAAATTGGTTTTTACACGATAGGAATTTTTTTTAAGGTTTCAGAAGGATAATATCATGTTTAAAATAAGAGATATAAATCAATTTTTATTCCTTAAATAACTTTATTGTTGATATTGACGTTACCGAATTACTTGTCTTTATAATTATTTTTTCTTACAACTGAATCAGTTTTTTAGCTTTAAAAATAAAAAACAATCCAATAATTATAAAAGGAATACTCAGCCATTGTCCGGTACTAAAAAGTCCTAATTCGTTTTCAAAACCACCCTGACTTTCTTTTACAAATTCCACTACAAAACGCACACTCCATAGCAACACTAAAAATACCCCAAGTAAAAAACCAGGTTTGTTTCGGGCATCTGTTTTCCAATATAGAAAAAACAAAAGGGCAAAAACAAAGATGTAACAAAAGGATTCATATAGTTGTGCTGGATGTTTTGCGGGTACTTGTTGTAATAATTCGGAGAATTGGGAGTTGGTCGCTATTGCTTGAAAAGCAGCTTCAGGATTTGCAATTTGAGTGGCATTAACAGCGTCTCTCGAGCTGAAATAATCTCTTACGAAACGTATTCCAAATACAGAAGAGGTTTCGTAACCTACGATTTCAGAGTTAAAGAAATTACCGATCCGAACAAATATGGCACCACTAGCAACAGGAATAACGACCCGATCCAAAACCCATAATAAAGGTTTTTGCATAATTTTTTTACTAAAAAAATACATCGAAATAATGATTCCAATAGCAGCACCATGACTGGCCAAACCAGCAAAACCAGTAAATTCAAAATGAGGTGTAAATCTAAAAGGCAATAAAATTTCAGCCAAATGATTGCGGTAATATTCCCAATCATAAAAGAAAACATGACCCAAACGAGCACCGAGCAAAGTAGCCAAAACAGTCCAGATAAATAAGGAATCTAATTTCTCAATAGGTTCGTTTTCGTGTTCAAATATCTTTTTCATCAGATACCAGCCTAAACTAAAGGCGATAACAAACATAAGACTATAATAACGGATCATAAAAAAACCTAAAT
>CALQBR020000222.1 GCA_943328865.2 Sphingobacterium thalpophilum | reverse complement strand
TCCAAACGATTGAACCGTCAAGCCGTAGGATATAGCACTTCAAAGAATGTCGACAATATCGATAAAGACAATTTGTTGCAATATATTATTCCAAAAGACATCAAAGATTTTGGATTGATACCAGAGATTATAGGTCGTTTGCCAGTATTAACCCACATGGATCCTTTGGATAGGGCTACTTTAAGAGCCATTTTAACAGAACCTAAAAATGCGCTAATCAAACAATACCAAAAATTGTTCTTAATGGACGACGTTGCTTTCTCAATTACCGATGAAGCTTTGGATTTTGTAGTAGATAAAGCCTTAGAGTACAAATTAGGTGCCCGTGGATTGCGTTCGCTATGTGAAGCTATTTTAACAGATGCCATGTATGATTTGCCAAGTTCTGAGGAAAAAATTCTAATCATTGATAGGGAATATGCCGAACATACCCTGAGTAGAAATCTATTGAAACGCCTGGAAATAGCGTCGTAGTAATCATTTTATTAAATATAAATCCCGTTTAGCAATGATACTAAACGGGATTTTTTTATTTTAAAGCAATCGTTTCGTTTTTGCCACTAGAAAAGATTCATAAGGAGCGGGGTCACAACTTTGAAACGATACCATAAATTATTAATAGTCGTAATGAAATCTACATTGAATTATTAAGCACTTTTGGCCAACCCCTTTTGTTCCCGAGACCTTATAAACAATTCTATGTTCGCCAGTTATTCTTCTAGACCAATAACCCGTTAAATCATATTTTAATGGTTCTGGTTTTCCTAATCCCTTGAATGGGTCTTGTAGTATCGATTTTATTATATCTTTAATCCTTTTAACGGTGTCTGGGTCATTGTCTATCCAATGTTCTAAATCTTCCCAACCATTTGGCGTAAAGCTAATGTCCATGCTTAAAGGATTTCCAGTTCATCAAAACTTAAAGACTTCAATTCGCTTATTTCAGCTTGTTGTATGGATTCAGCAAGTCTTCTTCTATTTGCCTGAGTAGATAATAAATGTTGTGTTTCAGTCATTGAATTGTATTCTTTCATAGAAATAATTACAACGGCATCTTCTTCGTTATTTCTGGAAACAACTAGCATTTCTGATGATTCAGCAACTTCATCAAAATAGTTTTTGATGTTTTTTCGTAATGTTGAAATCGAAACTGCTTTCATACTGTTTTATTTTAGTTGTACTTCTATGTGTACGTTCAAAGGTACAAAAAAAGGGCGTTCATAAACAAAAGAAGCATGTTTTTTTTAAACACATAAAATTAATACGATTTGATAAACCGTATTAATTTTTGTTATTATTGTAAGCTTAAAGCAAATTTTACCATGACTAAAAAAACAGCTTGTCTTGTGGTGTATAGCAATTGCTACTCCAAATCGATGATTATAGCAATATTTTCTTTTACTTTATTAATTAATTCATTCGGTAAATCCCCCACTTTTTTAATTAATCGTTTATTGTCAATAGCTCTTATTTGATCAATCATTACATCACAATCTTCATTTACATTAGCCATTCCTTTTTTGAGATGGATTCTCAAAATAGCCGCTTTTTTTTGCACATTAGTGGTTATTGGACATATAATTGTTGAAGGATGTGGAATCTTATTCAAAAGGTTGGTCTGAACAATTAAAACGGGTCTGGTTTTTCCAGGTTCTGTTCCTATGTGCGGATTTAAATCGGCAATCCAAATTTCGAATTGATTAATCAGCATCGTCAACTTTTTCAAAATCCTTTAAAATTTCCATAGAATCCTTTTTGACTAAATGAGATTCTAATTGAAGCATTTTTTCTAAAAGTTGTCTTTTTTGTGCTTTGTTATAGTAAGCAATGGCTTCGTTGATATATCGGTTTCTGGGTATGCTGATATGGGATAGAATCTTTTCAGTTTCCCCGAATATCGAATCGTCTATTTTTAATGATACGGTTTTCATTTGCTTTAAAAGTATATTACAAATGTATATCATTATAGTATATTTTTTTATTTTTTAACTATTTTTTTAAATGAGCAGTAACACGTACACGTTTGAACTAGCAATAGGGAATGAGCCTTAACGAGGCTAACATTAATAACTAAAAAACCGCCTCAAATTATGTTTTGAGACGGCTTCTTTTAAGTGTTATTTATAGGAGTTTCACTCTTTATCATACATCTATAAGGGCCGCATCGCATGCGTCGAGGACCACAAGAAATCAAAAAGGCAGTGGCTAAGGCGATTAAAACTATTTTTTTAAGAGAATCTATTTTAGGCATTGGAGGTATGTTTTTTATTTGGGGTTTTCAATTAATGAATACCGTTTAAAGTCGTGTTTTAAATCCAAACGAATAACTTAATCCACGGATTTAAATTACTAATAGCGATCTTCACTGTTAGCGGTTTATATTTGTAGCGTTAATTTTAAATGTCCGCCAAGACCTTGTTGAATGATTTTCATTAATGTAGATAGCCTAATGTCGGAAGAATTATTTTCAATCCTTGAAATGTACGATTTGTTGGTTCCGCATTTTTGAGCAAGTTCTTCCTGCGTCATTCCAAGTTTTGTTCGTGCTTCTTCAAGTAAAATCCCAAGGCGAAAAGATTCAAACTCTTGTTCCCAATTCTCCCGTTTAGGTTGTCCTTTTTTGCCATATTTCTTATCAAGAATTTGGTCTAAAGTCGTAATGTTGTTTTTTATTTTACTCATTTTTACTTACTTCTTTTTTGGTTTTCGTGATCTCGTTTCACTAAATTCATCTTGGTACTCTTTCATTATTTTTAAGGCTTTTTCAATTTCCTCTTTTGGTGTCTTTTGCGTTTTCTTCTGAAAAGCATTTCCAAGAACGACGATGTTTCCTTTGTCAAAAAAAGAAAAAATTCGATAAATGTTGTTTCCTACTTCGACTCTAATCTCATAAAGTCCTTTTGTTCCTTCCAAATGTTTGAAATATTTTTTAGGGACTTGTTGGGTGACTTCAATTAATTTTAGAGTCCATTCTATCTTTGCTTGAACTGCTCCCGACTGTTTTTCGTAGAAGACTAAGAAATAATTCTTATAAGCAATTACTTGTCTGTCGGTATTCATATTACAAAGTTAACTAATTAGACAACATTTGCAAAAGTTTTTTATTTGTTTTTAAGCAGTGATTCCTGTTTTGGGATAGGTTATAACTTTCAGATTCTAATAAAAATAGGCTTATAATCCGTTAATTTTTATGGATCGGTCAATCAAATTGGTGAATTTGCGGTCTGAATTTTTAGTCTTTTAAGCATACAGACTTATAGTCTGCTAACCAAACCATTCAGGAAATCTTTTTTTAGATCTAATTATCAAATAAGTAAGGAATGCCATTTAAGGACGTAATTTAAAATCCAAACACATAACTTAATCCACAGATTTTAAATTACGAATAACGGTTTTAGACTTTTTACTTTATGACTTTTACACTTTCGACTGACTCAGATTCTTTAGCTCTTCCAAATAATCCCTTTGGTTAGACAATCTCGGGATTTTATGTTGGCCTCCTAATTTATCTTGGTCTTTCAACCAATCATAAAACAAGTTGGGTCTTGCAATATTCAATTGCAATGGGTTTAGCGTCATGTTG
>CALQBR020000221.1 GCA_943328865.2 Sphingobacterium thalpophilum | reverse complement strand
TGCTAATTGAATGTAAGATTGAAATGTTATAAATATCAAAAAAGCAATAAGGATCTGCCAAACTTTTAGTTGACTTTTAGTCAATTTGAATAAAATAAACCCAAATACTAATGAAAGAATTATTGCTGTTGGCCAACAAATAAGTCCGCCAAGTCCTGTAAAGGGAAACAACCAAAGCATCAAACCTTCAATTGTCAACCCCAAAAGGGCATATAGACCGGATAATATTTTTCGTTTTGAATAGTCCATTTTTAAATTTAACCTTCAGTTAGAATTTCGTCTTAAGTATATCTCCTAACTTCTATATTCAACATTTTGTCAATTCATAGTTCGAGTGCAGTTTTCAATCTTAGTTTCGTTTTTTAATATAGATCGTTCCGGATAGCTCATTAAAGTTTAGGCTGTTTTTCTTGGGTCTCATCGTTATAGTATGAAATTCAATCTTAATTTCAAATTGATTACTCAAACCTATAAGCTGCATTTTCGAAACGGGTAATTCTGATTCAGGATTGTCACCAAATTCTTTATTTAATTTATGCAATAAATCTGCTAGTGCAAATGTTACCGTATCGTTTTTACTTTTTAAGAGTAGTTTCGTTTTTTGTTCGTTCGAATACACCAAATGATATTCAACAGCATCTATTGTAAAACTGTAAATTTCATTGTCTTTACTATTGTCTTCGTTATACCTACTAAAATCTATTAGATAATCATAACCGGTTATGGTTTTAACGGTAGCATCATAGCTAGCATTATAAACAATATTTGATTCTGGATCTTCTTTGTAAATATATTCATATTTGAGGCCCAAGGTTTTCATATAAATTTCAGCCTCACTATCGTAATTTAAATCTTTCCCTTTAGCGGTTTTTAGGTCTACAATCGCGTTGATATCTTGTTTATACCATCCTCCTATCCTTGAAAATCCATGGTGACTGTCAAGATAATCCAGGATCGATTTTACTTCGTTATGCAAAGAATCGGTTAAACGGCCGGTATTTTTTAAATCAGCATTCGAATGTAAATTGGGCAGGCTGTCTTTTAACCAAATAGTTTCCTTATTGACTTTATTGTCCACCAGTATCTTTGATTGTTCCAAAATAGTTTTGAGTCGATTGACTTGAGATCTTTCGCTAACAGCAAATATTCCCCAAGGCCCAAATGAAATGAAGATTAATAGCAGCGCTAAAGAGGCAGGAATAAATTTAATGTTAGTCTTTCCTATTGCAGTATATATACAAACGATAGTCAGCCAAATGCCAAGCAATAATAGGGCATACCGATTAATCGTAATGCCATATTCATTTACTCTCATGAAAATGGCAATAAACAAAATTAAAAGAAGCGGGAATAAGATAAAATAGTAGGCTTTGGAGGCTTTTTTAATCCAACCATTTTCTATTTGGTTGCCATAAGGGTGCAATAATAGAAATGTAAGAATACCAATAATTGAAAAGGAAATGATGAGGTAGGAAACGATTCCTTTAGGCCAATCCCACAGGATTAGAATTTTAGTGCCATAAGAATAAAGGATCAATAAATAAAGGGTAAGTAAGGGTAACAATACATATTGCGAAAATGTCTTAAGTCCCTTTGGATAGTCATAAATAGTATCTAATTGGTCGAAATCCCTAGGAATTCCAGCAACAAAAAACCAAGTATTAAAAAATCCGATCACTACGACCCAAATTTCTCCGTACAATTCACCGTGTATTTTAATGTCAAAAAGTAAATTCAAAGAGGTTAATGCAATGATAAGTCCCACATAAATAAACCCTGAATATAATATTGCAGTCAATATCCGTATAAACAATATTTTATTATAGTGCCAAAAGGCGTTCAATTGTTTGCTGAAAGCGAAAGGAATAAAAGAAACCAACAGATGGCAAGTGATGTTGTACAAAGCGTATTGGATATAAGGCAAGCTTGTATTGTGGGTGGAGTCTGAATTGGGCAACGTAAAATAAATGCCAACCAAAATGAAAGTAGCCAGTACATTAATCATCAGACTGCTTTTTTTACTAAAGCCTTTCTTATTCGAAATGATGGTCGCACAGAAATACAAAGGAATGGCAATACTCATGCACAACATCAAATTGATGTATGGAAAGGTATTGTCAATGTCTTTTCCGTTTTCAATTAAATAGACGCCCAAAATTACAGCTATTAAAGAGGAAATAATGGTTAACGGAAATCTTGTGAATGCGTCTTTTGCATTTTGTACTAAATAATTAATAGAAGGGAGTTTCATAATTGGTCTAATTAGTTTGTTTCGGGTTTTTGGATGGTTGTTGTCATTAGTCTGTTGTTCATCAAAATATTTTTTTTACGATGTCAAATATTGCAATAATAACCCAAATTGTCGTGGGAAGAAAAAGCCAAAACAAAGTAAAATAAAGTCCTCGTTTAAACATTTTTGGTCCGTATGTCAAGTTACGTTTAATGAACACTTCCGTTAGCCAACCTAATGTGTAACCCATATTACATAAAAAAGCAAATATTGGAATCATAATTGGTTCAAAGAAGTCTTCGCCAGGTTCTAATTGCACACGTCCAGAAGCAGCTGTCAACATAATAACAATGCTTAAAATACCACCAATTAAAACAATAATATTATACAAAATACGTCTAAGTTCCCACCAAATAACAACTTGAATAAAGCTTCTGTTTTCAGTCTTTACTTGTAATAACTTATCTAAATATTTCATTGTCTATTGGTCTGCTTAGGTTAGGAGGTGCCTGCCCGTTAGTTGATTTCAAAAATACTTTTTCCTTCTTTTAAACCGTATTTTTTTTCTTCATTATTATCAGAAATAAGTGTAAAAGTCTGATAATTAACACATAGGTCGTCACCTAGAATTATTTTGTCGCAACAACCTTGAACTCTTCTTGATTCAGTCATTTCTCCTGAATTTGTGTCTAATAGAATTACAATAAAACCCGGGTCTGAATTAACGAAGTCCCATTTTACTAAGGCAACGTAGTCACCTTTTGAAGTCCAAGATTGTTTGTCTTGCCAATCATTATGAGACTTCAAATTTATATTTTTATAAGCAGTATGAGTCAATTCAACAAGATTATATGGTGAACCATGTCTAATTTCACTAATATGTTTATATTTTATCTCGAAAGGTTTCATAAAGTTAATTCTTGCCAATTTTATGTTTAATTTGTTCTATTAGCCTTGCCTATATTCCTAAAACAGGAGTTATAGTCGCTACTTTATAGAATTTTATTTTTCAAAAATACATTTTCCTTCTTATAAATCATCAAAGGAACTTTTAATTTGTTGCACCCCCTCGATAGCTTGGAATTACTTCGTCCGATCGCTTTCATTTGGGCTCGTTCCTTGCTATCGTAGAGGAGAGATGTCCGCTTTTATTGATTAATGCTGTTTACCACTCTTATAGGAATAATTTCAATTTTCATGTAAGGGTAATAGGGCAAAGTTGAAAGTTTTGAATGCACATCCTCAGCATCAGTCGCCATCATTACAATAAAAATCCCTGACATATCAAGTTTAATATAGGTATCTACAATAGTCCCATTTTGTTCCAACTCTTTTACAACTTCCTGTTCTCTTGGGAGTAG
>CALQBR020000220.1 GCA_943328865.2 Sphingobacterium thalpophilum | reverse complement strand
CCTGGAATTACAGCAGACACATAAACACCATCGTGAACCACTTTATTCCAAGTTGAACCTGAAATGATACTTGATGCAGTTGCTTTTAAATAATCATAAAACGCAACAGTGTTACCATTCCATGAAAGCAAAGCATCTTGAAACTGTTTAGTATTAAATAATGGACGAATCGTTGGTTGTGTTAAAGCATAAGAACCTTTAGTGATACTTACATCGCCCCAAGACTCTAAATAATGAGGCGCTGGAGCAGCAATAGTTGCCACTGAAGCAGTTTCATCTTCTTTCAATGAAAAAGTAACTGAAGTTTTAACTTTTTTCAATCCTTCTGCGAAATCTTTAGTATTAGAAAGTGTATACATTGGATTCACACCACTCATAATCAAAGTATGAACGCTTCCTGCTTTCATATCCTCAATCAAATGGGTCACTTTATCATCCGAACCTTTTCTGATTTGTCTAGTACCCGTTGTAACGAAAGCTTCACTTCCCAAAACTTGGTTGATTGCTAAAACCAACAACTGAGCGAATTTATCTTGAATTCCAGATACCAAAACTCCTTTACTTCCAGCCGCTTTCAATTGTTGAGCCGCTTTGGTAACTACTGCATCATATTGTTTATCTAAATTATTGGCAACAGCAGCATTGGTAACTATATTGTAAATCTTAACTAAAGCTTGTTTTTGATTGGCCGTAGACATAGGAACACGCTTATCAGCAGCTGCACCAGACAAAGTCATATTAGCTTCCATTTGGAAATGACGAGACATTTTTCCGTTTTTCGGAATTCTTCCTTGCGCATATCCTGTATCGTAGTTTCCACCTTGCCAATCTCCTAAAAAGTCAGCACCAACAGAAACAATTAAATTAGCTTTTGAAAAGTCATAATCAGCCAAAGCTCTTTCGCCATATACCGCTTCAAAAGCATCTAAAGTCTCTGAAGAAGAAACAGCGTCATAAATAACATGTTTAGCTGTTGGGTTTTTAGCAATAAACTCAGCAATTAACTTCTCTGTGGAAGGACTCGCTAAAGTATTGGTCAACAAAACTACTTGACCACCTTTTGCTTTTGCTTCAGCTAAACTAGCTTTAACTTTTGCATCAACTTCAGACCAAGAAGCATTCTTACCAGCAATTTTTGGCTCTTTCAAACGCAAACTGTCATAAAGAGACAAAATTGAGGCATGAACCCTAGCGTTAGCAGAAAACTTTGCACCAGCAATCGTATTGTTATCGATCTTGATTGGACGACCTTCACGTGTCTTTACTAAAAGATTAGCAAAATCAAAACCATCAAAAACAGTAGTTGCATAATAATCAGCAACCCCAGGGATGATTTGTTCTGGTTGTAAAACATAAGGAATCGACTTATGTACAGGACCTTCGCAAGCGGCAAGCGTAGCAGCTGCAGTGCTGAATCCAACGTACTTTAAGAAATCACGACGGGTAGTTGACGAAGACGATAAAGATGCTTTATCTCCTAAAAATTCATCTGTAGGAATCTCTTCAACAAATTCGTTATTTCTAAGCGCCTCAACAATAGAACTATTTTCGTTTAGTTCTTCAACACTTTTCCAGTATTTTTTGTTTGATGACATCGTATATAAATATTAGCTTCTTAATTATTTTGTTTATCGTAAATTGGGTAATCAAATTTAAATCTATCGTCGATATGTGATTATAACGAAACGATTGAGTAACCATTTAGTAATGGCATTTACCACATTCTAATCCGCCCATTTGTGCAGCAGTCAATTTGTTTACACCATATTTTTTAGAAAGTTCCTCATGAATCTTAGTATAGTATTCATTACCTTCCATTTTTACATCCGTTTTTCTATGGCAATCAATACACCAACCCATGGTTAAAGGAGCAAACTGCTTTTGGATTTCATATTCCTGAACTGGTCCGTGACAAGTTTGACATTCTACACCAGCAACCGTAACGTGTTGCGAGTGGTTGAAGTAAACAAAATCAGGTAAATTATGAATACGTACCCATTTCACAGGTTGTGTTTTTCCAGTATATTTTTGAGTTGCTTTATCCCAACCAACTGCATTGTATAATTTTTGGATTTCACCATCATAAAATGCCTTTGAATATTCTGTAGTGGCAGTAGTATCAGCTACTTCAGCAATGTTTTTATGACAGTTCATACAAATATTCAAAGAAGGAATACCCGCATTTTTACTCACACGAGCAGCAGAGTGACAGTATTTACAATCAATACCATTACTTCCAGCATGAATTCTGTGTGAATAGTGAATCGGTTGAACAGGAGCATAATCCTTGTCTATACCCACTTGCATAAAGAAACCGTATACAAAATAAGCACTCGACAACAACAAAAAGATTGCAGAAACCAATACTAAAAATTGATTTTTAGCAAATGCTCTCCAAATTGGCGTAGTAGGCTGTTTAGGAGTTACTTCAATTCCATTAGCTTTAGCTACTTTTGTAAGTACATTGTTTACCAAAAACAACATAACCACTAACATCAACATTACCAATGATAATGCACCAAGTATTACATTGTTAGAAATTCCAGAATCAGCAACTGTTCCCGGAGGTCCAGCAGTTCCAGAAGCCACAGCAGGCGCCTCGGCTTTTGGTTCTGACGTATAAGCAATGATATTGTCAATGTCTCCATCAGACAACTGCGGAAAAGCAGTCATTACTGATTTGTTGTTTTCTTCAAAAACTTTAACTGCTTTTGAATCTCCTGATTTAATTAAGTCAGAACTGTTTTTAACCCACTTGTAAAGCCAAGCCATATCATACTTAGCAGCAATCCCCCTCAAAGCAGGACCAGTTGCTTTTGCATCTAACTTATGACAAGCCGCACAATTTGCATTAAAAAGTGCTTTACCCTTAACAGGATCACCCGTTTGAGCAAATGAAGTTAAGGAAAAAGTTAGCATTACTGCCAGACTTAAAAATAAATTCCTTACAATCGAATTATGGTTACCCACCTTTTTCATATAGTATAATGATTATCGACTAAAATTGGTATGGCTCTTTAATCTACAAAAATAGATTCATTAAAAACCGATACTTTCTTTAAAACTTCGACAAAAATACAATTTAAGAACTATTCTCAAAACCTTAAAATAGTCTTAAATATCAATTTATAACAATTCTAAATAAAAAAAATGTTTTGAATAATTCATTAAATAGTACATTTGCATAAAAATCACCGCTTTATGAGAATTTTAACATATAAAAACCTTTTTTACCCTACTTTAATTTTATGCTTTTTAAACTTACAATTATTGGCACAAGACACAAAAAATAACATCCAACAGGATCCGAAGTTTGAACAATTGCTAAATGAGAAAAGAAAAATAAACGCCTCAATTACAGTAAACGAACACTACAAAATCCAGATATATACAGGAACAAGCGAAACTTCAAAAAAAACCCTTTTAGCCTTTAAACGCGATTTTAAAAACTATGATGGGACAATTGTCTTTAGTACGCCAACCTATAAAGTATGGGTAGGAAATTTTAAAACCAGAATTGATGCCGAAAGAAATCTAGCCCCATTAAAGAAAAGATATCCGAATGCATTCTTAATCAAACCAAACAAGTAAGTCTTTTGT
>CALQBR020000219.1 GCA_943328865.2 Sphingobacterium thalpophilum | reverse complement strand
TTCCATTGATTAAGGAATAAGGAGGGGTGAATTTTGCAGAAAAGCTGAACTCAGAACCATACATTGGAAAAATTGGGTTTACCCCTTTATTGTTTCGGCTTAATCCTAGGGTATAGGCAAAGTTTCTAGAAGATCCATTTCCGAAAGTAAACAATCCAGTATTGTAATTGTTTAAATCATAATATTGAAAACTCACAGAATTTGAAAATACAAACGAGTCATCTGGAGCCGATAATCTCTTCGCAATACCAATTGAAGCGGAGATAATATTAAAACTTTTGTCCCGATCTACGCTTTGTGTTTGAAAATTATTAAGAAATTGCTTGCTATAGGATAGAGAGTTACTGAATTGTACCGGTTTCTTACCTCCAAACCATGGCTCAGAAAATGACATGCTATAAGTCTGGAAAAAAGTGCTTCCTTGTAAACGTAATGATACTTTCTGTCCATCTCCCATTGGTATAGGTTGGTAGGCTTTTTTGTTAAAAATGTTTCGCATCGAAAAGTTGTTAAAAGACAATCCGAGTGTTCCGATGAATCCACCACCACCATAACCTCCCTGAAGTTCAATTTGACTAGATCCTTTCTCAACCAGATTATATTCAATATCCACGGTGCCTGATGAGGCATCTACATTTTTGAATTTTGGATCAATGGCTTCTGGATCAAAAAAACCTAATTGCCCTATTTCACGTATGGTCCTTACTAAGTCTTCTTTGCTGTATTTTTGACCCGGTTTTGTTCGTAATTCTCTATAAATAACTTCGTCGTTAGTTTTGTCATTTCCAACGACTGTAATTTTGTTAAAATAAGCAATTGGTCCTTCAGTAATTCTGATTTCAAAGTTAATGGTGTCATTAGCAGTTTTTGTTTCTACCGCATTTATGTTAGAGAACAAATACCCGTTATTTTGATATAAATTGGTGATGTCTTCTCCGTCAGGCTTTGTCTTGTCTGCAATTCTCTTTTGAAGAAGTACCCCATTGTAAACATCCCCTTTTTTTACTCCAAGTACTCTGTTTAATCCTTCATCTTGATAAACAGTATTTCCTAAAAATTTGATATCCCCAAAATAATATTTTCTGCCCTCTTCAAGGTTTATTTTAATCGACAAGTTGTTGTTTGTTTTGTTATACACAACGCTATCCGAAATGATTCTTGCATCTCTATATCCTTTAGCTTTATATTTCTCAATGATTTTGACTAAATCTTCTTTGTATTTGTCTTTAATGTACTTAGAGGATTTATAGAAACGAAAAATATTTCTTTGTTTCGTATTGGACATTGAGGCGCGAAGTTTTGTTTCCGAAAACATTTGATTGCCTTTAAAAACGATTTCATTTATCTTTATTTTATTCCCTCTGTCAATCGCTACAACCATATTCACTTCATTGCGATTTGTAGTGTCTGCAAGAGTGTTGATGTTTACTTTAGTGTTGTAAAAGCCGTCTTTTCGGTATTTATTCTCGATGTAGTTTTTTGTAGTAGTAATTAGGTTTTCGGTAACTACTTTGCCTTTTATCAATTCATTGTCTTTAATAAAGGCTTCTGTTTTGTTTTTCTTTATTCCAATGAATTTTACCTCTTTTAACTTAGGTAGTTCATTAATTTTTAATTCAATAAAGATGCTGTCTCCTTCAATTTTGTTTACATAAAAATCAATATCACTAAAAAGACCTAACTTTCCTAATTTCTTTACAGCATTACTGATTTCTTCTCCAGGAACAGTGATTTGCTGTCCTTTCTCAAGTCCAGCAAAGGTTACCACCGTTTGCTCATTGAAGCTAATTTTTCCGGAAACCGAGACTTTTGCTAAAATATATTTTGTACCTTGATCAAAAGGAACGCGTTCTTGAGCTGCTATTTGAGAAATACTTCCTAAAAAAAATAGGGTAAGAAAGAATTTTATGGTTTTATTTAACACTAAAAAATTATTTAATTTGTTCACTCGTTTTTCCAAATCTACGTTCTCTTTTTTGATAGCTGATGATGGCTTCATATAAATCATCTTCTTTGAAATCAGGCCACAAAACATCGGTAAAATACAACTCTGCATAAGCAATTTGCCATAGTAAAAAGTTGCTAATTCGGTGTTCACCGCTGGTTCTAATCAATAAATCGACGTCTGGTAAATTTTGCGTGTAAAGATGCTGATTAATAATCGATTCGTCAATAGTGTCGATTGAAATTATATTATTTTTAACTTTATGGCTAATTTCCTTCACGGCATTGATGATTTCTTCCCTAGAGCCATAACTTAAAGCTAAAGTCAATACCATTCTCGTATTGTCTTTTGTCTTTCTGATTACTTCAAGAAGTTCTTTTTTCGCAGATTTTGGAAGCAAGTCTAAATTGCCGATGGAGTTCAACCTGATATTATTCTCTTGCAGCGTTTTAAGTTCATTTTTTAATGAACTGATTAATAATTTCATTAAAATTTCCACTTCTAATTTGGGACGATTCCAATTTTCAGTTGAAAAGGCGTAAAGCGTGAGGTGCTCAATACCTAGTTTAGCACAAGTCTCTACGGCAGTTCTAACTGATTTTGTGCCATTTTCATGGCCAAAAGCTCTCAGGAATCCTTTTTGTTTAGCCCATCGACCATTGCCATCCATTATGATTGCAAGATGTTTAGGTAAATTGTCTTTGTTTATATTTTCTATCAAGCTCATCTTCTATTCTATACAATAACAGGCTTTATTGCCAAAGGTGTAGGTAAGTGTAATCCCTGAAAACACATACCAATCATTATTATTAATATTTCCAAATTGCAGGGTTTTCCAATTCTTTGGATTGCTGCCATCTATATTATCGGTAAAACTATATCTAGTGCCAAACTCTAAACCAATTATGAAATTCTGAATCAAGTTGGATTTTAATCCAACGGTCATTGGAATAGCTAAAGATCTATTGCTAGTATCTGTTTTGGTTATGCCAGAATCAATATGCAACCCATCGTAAGTTAAATAGCTAACACCTGTATAAACGTAAGGCGTTAATTTTGTTTTATAATCAAATAAATTAAAATTAAAAAAGTTAAATTCAAGACCTAAAGATACTTCTTTTAGGTTGTTTTTAAAGCGATAGCCTCTCTGGTTTCTGCCAGGCGTTTTTGAATCGGTATCGTTTGCGCTGATAGTTGATTGGGTGTATCCCAATCGCCAAGCATGCCTCGGACTTTTGTTCCACTTGTATAAAAAGCCGCCAGCTGCTTCGTTGGGAGCAGCGTATGTTGTAGATCCAATATCTCCAATATAATTACTGCCTCCAAGAAATACTCCTATTTCGTGAATTTGAGCATTTGTATTGGGGAGTGCAAAACAACAAATTAGCAAAGCAAAAAATCTGTTCATCGTTTAAAAATAGCGTGCAAATATAACAATTATGACTACTAATCAGTTTGTCTAATGGTTATTTATGCCAATTTATATTTTTTGAGATTATTAAAGGAGCTGTGCTTGACGTCACAATTCCTGTCAAAAACGAAAAACGGAACATTGTAGTATGGAATAGAACGGAATTATTGTTAATTTCTTTTGTCTTCTCCCCAAAGTAATTTGTTTCTAAGGGTTTTTAAGAAAGTCTCCTTTGGGATTTCTACCATAT
>CALQBR020000218.1 GCA_943328865.2 Sphingobacterium thalpophilum | reverse complement strand
GTATCACCGAAAGCCACCCACACAATGTGACTATTACCAAAGAAGCACCGAATTATTCGAGATAGATTATTACCACAAGACTAGGAGTCTCCGAGAAAATAATTTAAGCTAAAAGGCGCAAGATTCACTTCTTACGCCTTTTTTAGTGCTCCAAAATAAGTGTTTTTAAGCGCTGATGGCATTTGAAAAGTCAAAAAAAACAGCAAATAGTGCTTTAGTTTTTGTTATACTACTCTAACTACAATCCCGCTGTCGACTTGAAAATTTTGAAGAAGAAACATTAGGTAAAAAATGCTGATGGTGGTGTTGAAGCAACAGATGTAACAGCAGTGCTACAATTTTTAAATCAACTTGTTTTGATTTTGAATGGCTTTGATATAAATTTTAGCAATAGCTTAATTGTCTTCGTCTTAGAATTTTTTTTTAATTACAATTCATATAAAAGATGGATTTGGATAGTGCCTGCATATATTTTATGTTTAAATCGAGATAATGCCTAAAATTTGATAAATTTGTTGGCTAATAATCAATTGGCCTAAGTGCTTATTTGTAATTTAATCGAAATGAAGAAAATATTCCTGATTACTATTTTTTCTGTTTTTCTCTTTGTAAACAGTTATGGACAAAGTGCATTTTGGGAGCAAGTCCCTAAAGAAAGAGTTTCCAAAGGTCATAAAATGGAACGCGTTTCAACCCCAGAACAATATAAGCTATTCCGTCTTAATCTTCCTGCTTTAAAAGAGCAACTGTTGGAGGCTCCTTTAGACACTAAAGGAAGTATGTCAAATGTTATTGTTGACTTTCCCAATCCAGATGGTAAATTAGACCATTATAGAATTTATGAAGCGCCAATTATGGAGGAGTCGTTAGCTAATAAATATCCTGATATTAAATCCTACATAGGTAAAGGGATTGATGATCCCACGGCTACTATTCGTTTCAGTTTAACCTTGTTTGGCCTCCATACCATGACTACCTCCGGAGACAAGGGCACCTCATTTATAGACACCTATACCAAAGATCTGAAAGATTATATCGTTTATAATAAATCGGATGTGCAAACGACTCGAAATTTTAAATGTTTGGTAGAAAATACTGCTGAGGTACCTTTAGAAGGTTTAAGAATGGCCACTGAAACAGGACAAAGGGCTAGTGGTGGTCAATATAGCGTTTATCGATTAGCAATGGCATGTACTGTTGAATATGCAGCCTACCATGTTAATGCTGCTGGACTTTCATCTGGAACTTTAGCGCAAAAAAAAGCAGCCGTTTTGGCTGCAATGAATGTGACCATGACACGTGTAAATGGTATTTTTGAAAGAGATATGTCTTTGCGAATGAATTTAGTGGCTAATAATAATGCTATTATTTTTATTGATTCAGATTCTTTTACAAATAATGATGCAAATAAATTAATTAATGAAAGTCAAACGGTAATAGATGCGGCGATTGGTTCTGCTAATTACGATATTGGTCATACTTTTAGCACTGGCGGTGGCGGATTGGCAGCGTTGCGCTCTCCCTGTTCTTCCGGTAAAGCACGTGGAATTACAGGTTCTGGTGCCCCTGTTGGAGATGGCTATGACATCGATTATGTAGCCCATGAAATGGGGCATCAGTTCGGCGCGAATCATACCCAGAATAATAGTTGCAATAGAAATGATGCAACTGCTGTTGAACCAGGAAGTGGAAGTACCATCATGGGGTATGCAGGTATTTGTGCGCCAGATGTTCAAAACAATTCAGATGCTCATTTTCATGCTGTTAGTATTGCAGAAATGTCAGCATTCGTTTCGGGAAGTGGTAGTTGTGCAGTAACAACTTCCAATGGGAATAGTGCGCCAATAGTAAACGCCGGTTTGGATTATACCATTCCTAAAGGTACTGCTTTCATCTTAAAAGGGAGTGCAACTGATACAACGATAGGAAGTGCGCTAACGTATTGTTGGGAACAAACGGATACAGAAGCATCTACACAACCCCCTGTGCAAGGTGCTACCAATGGTCCTAATTTTAGATCTAATCTTCCAACTTCTTCGCCCGATCGTTATATGCCCAGCTTGTCTAGCGTAATTGCTAATAATTTAGCGCCAACATGGGAGGTAGTGCCTACTGTTGCTAGATCAATGAATTTTGCGTTAACGGTTAGAGATAATGTAACTACAAATGGCGGTCAAACAGGAAGAGACAATGTTGTAATTACAACTGCAAGTGTGGGCCCTTTTCTAGTGGATAGTCCTAATACTGCTGTTTCTTGGATTCCAGGGAGTAACCAGACGGTAACTTGGAGCGTGGCAGGTACTACTGCAAATAACATTAATGCAACCTATGTCGATATCCTTTTGTCTAAAGATGGCGGGAATACTTACCCAGTTCTTTTAGCTAGTAAAGTACCAAATGATGGTTCGGAAGTTATCACTGTTCCAAATAGTCCTGGGGCGACTAATAGGATTATGGTAAGGGGCTACAATCATATTTTTTATGATATTTCGAATGTCAATTTTACGATTGCTGCAGCAACTTCAACATTTTCTGTTGCCTTTTCGGGCACTGCTGAAGAACAAAATAAATCAACATGCCAAGGATCAGATGCAACCTTTAGCTTTCCTTATACAACCCTTTCAGGATTTAATGGCACGACTACTTTTAGTGCGACAGGACTTCCAGGTGGTGCCATCGCAACCTTTTCTCCAGTCTCAACTAGCGCAGCAGGCAATGTGGCTTTGACTATTAGTAATACCAATTCAAGCTTGCCGGGGCTTTATAATATAATCGTGAGTGCCACTTCAGGGGCGACAACAAAAACCGTTTCCTTTTATTTAGAAATACTAAATTCAAGTTTTCCCAATATGGTATTAGTGACTCCAAGTAATAATGCTATAAGTCCAAGTACTTCTTTGTCCTTAACTTGGGAGGCCAATTCAAGTGCGGTTTCATATGATATTCAAGTAGCAACAGACAATGCCTTTACTAATATAGTTGCATCTGCAAATGTTACCACGTTAGATTATTCACTATCTGGTCTTTCGATATCAACAGATTATTTTTGGAGGGTATTGCCTAAAAATGGAGAGTGTGAAGGATCTTATAGTAATCCCTATAAATTCACAATAGATCAAATTTTATGTAATACAACCAGCGCTACTGATATTCCAAAAATAATTTCTGGTTCAGGAACGCCGACGATTACATCTACCCTAAATATACCAACTGGGAGAATTATTTCAGATGTCAATATCACCATGAATGTAACGCATACTTGGATTAATGATTTGACAGCCACTTTAATTAGTCCAAGCGGAACAGAAGTGCAATTGTTTGCTCGCCCTTGTACCGATGGGATTCCAAACATCAACGCTACTTTTGATGATGCTGGAATTGTGGTAGTTTGTGGAACCAATCCAGGAATTTCAGGTACAGTTCAATCGAAATCAGCGCTATCGGCTTTTAATGGACTCAGTGCTACAGGTATTTGGACGCTTAGAATCTCTGATGCAGTCAATGGAGATGGTGGGACTTTGAATAGCTGGAGTTTAAATATTTGTGCTACTAATACTTACACTGTTACTTTCAACAATAATAACGGTTCAGGTACTATGACCAATCAGGTGGCT
>CALQBR020000217.1 GCA_943328865.2 Sphingobacterium thalpophilum | reverse complement strand
TTTTTAGAAACCTAATGCATTTAGTATCTTTGCCAAAAATTAACATTCATGTCGTCATTCTATAAATTAAATGTCAAGGAGGTAAAACGCGAAACCAAAGAGGCTGTTTCAGTTTTATTCAATGTTCCTAATGAACTACAAGCCAACTAAAAATTTATAGCGGGACAATACCTCAATTTAAAATTAACGCTCGACGGACAAGAAATTCGTAGGGCTTATTCTATTTGTGTAGCGCCAGAAAGTGGTGAATTAAGAATCGCTGTAAAAGCGGTTAAAAACGGATTGTTTTCCCAGTTTGCCAATACCCAATTAAAAGCTGGAGATACCCTAGAAGTGGGTGTTCCAGAAGGAAGATTCACTTTTGAGCCACAAATGGACCGACAAAGAAATTATGCGGCATTTGCAGCCGGAAGTGGTATTACACCCGTGATGTCAATCATTCAGTCCGTATTAAAAAGTGAACCAAAAAGTAGTTTTGTCCTAGTTTATGGAAATAAAACCCCAGAAGACACCATTTTCTACCAACAACTTCACGATTTACAACTTAACCACGTAGGCCGATTTTTTGTGCATTATGCCTTTAGCCAAACCAACGTCGATAAAGAATTATTTGGTAGAATTGATAAATCGGCTGTGAATTTTGTATTGCATAACAAGCATAAAGAAATTGATTTTGATAAATTCTATTTGTGTGGTCCCGAGGAAATGATTAACACTGTGAGCGCTACTCTAAAAGAACACAACGTAAAAGATACTGACATTAAATTTGAATTGTTTGGTGCGGCTTCCAATAGCGATGAACCTTCAAAATCATTACAAGGGCATACTAAAATTACTATTTTGGTGGATGATGAAGAAACCACTTTCGAAATGTCTCAAAAACAAACCCTGCTTGAAGCAGCGCTGAAACAAGGAGTTGATGCGCCTTATTCCTGTCAAGGTGGAATTTGCAGTAGTTGCTTAGCAAAAGTAACCTTGGGAACAGCCGAAATGAAGAAAAATTCTATCCTTACTGATAAAGAAATTGCAGAAGGATTGGTCTTAACCTGTCAGGCACATCCTACTTCAACTGAGATTCGGGTAGATTACGATGCCGTTTAGTTTTTCTAATAACTTATAGAAAAAGGAGCTTTATTCAAGCTCCTTTTTTATTTTATTAATAATTGTTTCCGGCAATATGGTGCGCATTACCTCGCTGTATCCTGCAACCTTTTTATTGCCATAAACAGAGGTCGGCAACATTGGGAATTGTTCCCTATCCGAGACCAATGCATTTGAAAAAGGTTGGTTAAAGGGTGCAAAACCCGCAAAGGGATGCGTAGCGCCCCAAAGGCTAATTACTTTTACACCAAGCATTGCGGCAATATGTGCATTCCCGCTATCCATAGAAAGCATTAAGTCCAAATTACTGATGAGTGCCAATTCCTGTTGGAATTTAACCTTCCCTGCCAAGGAAATTACGTTGTATTTATCCTTTGCAAGTTGGTCTAAAATTGCAATCTCTTTGTTGCCTCCGCCAAAAAGAAAAATTCTATAGTTTTGATTTGATGCCAATCCAGCAATCACTTGTTCCATTAAGTCCAAGGGGTACACTTTGGATTCATATTGGGCAAATGGCGCGATGCCTATCCAGTTGTCTCTCTTTTCACCAGTGATGGCAGAAATTGCTACATCGATTTTACTTTTCTCTGGAAAAATGGGGTTTTGCAAATCCACGATAAATCCAAGTTTATTAAAAACGGCTGCATGCCTTACAAACATGGTCGGCAAGGGCTTAAAAATTTTATTTTCGGCTCGGGTTAATGCTTTTTTCTCAGCCCGTCCTTTATGTACCGAGGCCGTTTTTTTTCCGCTTAAAGCAAAAAGTGTTCTGACTATTTTCGAACGTAATACATTATGCAAATCGGCGAAAGCGTCAATATTTAATTTTTTTAAATCTTGAAACAATCGCAGCAAACCCACAAAACCTTTATGTCGTCCTTTGGAATCAAATGCAAAAAAAGTAAGGTTTGGAATTCCATCAAAAAAAGGTTGAAAAAAAGGTCTGGAGATGACTGTAATTCTTGCCTCAGGATATTGTTTTACAAAAGCACGTAAAACAGGGACCGTCATGGCGACATCTCCCATTGCGGAGAGTCTCATGACGGCTATATGTTGAATTTTTTTCGACAATTTAGGTTTTGTCAAAATAAAGTTATTTTTTATTTTGATACAAAACGGGATTCAATTCATCATCGTTGTACATTTTCATTTGTTTGTACACTTTCATGAATTTATCGCCACTTTCGATGTCCTTCAGCAAATCATCGATTGCTATAGACAGGTCACTTCTTTGTTCTAAAAGAACATTCAATTTCACTTGGCATTTGTCCCTATGGTCTTGAGAGGCTTCTGTACGAATAACTTCTTCATTCATGTGGAAGATTTTTAAGGCCAGAATTGATAGTCTGTCAAAGGCCCAAGCAGGACTTTCAGAATTGATCTTTGCATGGTCACTTACCTTTACATGACTGTATTTTTGGAGAAAATAGCTGTCAATGTATTCCACCATATCAGTACGAACTTGATTAGAAGCATCAATTTTGCGTTTCAAGGTTAAAGCCGCAACAGGATCGATATTTGGATCTCTAATGATATCCTCAAAATGCCATTGCACGGTATCCACCCAGTTTTTAGCATATAATAAATGTTCGAATTGTTCTTTCGGATAGGGATTATTTATAGGTTGATCCACACTATCAAATTGATGGTAATCTTGAATGCTTTGCTCGAAAACAGAATAAGCTAATTTTGAAAACATATCTTTACATATTAAAAGGCAAAGATACTTTTTATACTTTTATTGTATAAAAAAACTTTCTCCGTTAATTTTTAAAAGATCCCGCCATGCAAATTCACCATTTATCAGAAGTTAATAGCATTCTGAATCATTTTTTAGGTCAAATTAGAAACGTTGCTGTTCAGCAAGACAGCATGCGTTTTCGTAGAAATATGGAGCGGATTGGAGAAATAATGGCTTATGAAATGAGCAAAGAACTGCATTACCGTGCGGTTGACATTCAAACGCCGATGGGATTCAAAAAAACGAGTGAAATTGAAGATCAATTGGTCTTGTGTACCATTCTAAGGGCAGGATTGCCTTTGCATACTGGTTTTCTAAATTATTTTGACGATGCCGAAAATGGCTTTATTTCTGCCTTTAGACACCATCCTCGAAATGACGATTATTTTGATATTGTGGTTCAATACAAAGCCGTTCCAGATATTTCCAATAAATATTTAGTGCTTATTGATCCAATGTTGGCCACTGGACAATCGATTGTTGCTGTTTTTAATAAATTAATGGAAACTGCGACACCAAAAGAAATTCATATTGCAGTAGTAATTGCAGCTCCAGAAGGAATTGCCCATCTACAAGAGCATTTGCCCAATCATTGTCATTTATGGATTGCCGCTATTGATGAGCAACTAAACGGTGAAAAATATATCCTACCAGGATTGGGAGATGCGGGAGATCTTTCCTACGGAGCTAAATTATAGCTGTGAGAAAAACGTAAAAAGGCTACAAATTATAAAAACAGAGACTATTATTTCTTTCTGCAATTTTACTTGGGT
>CALQBR020000216.1 GCA_943328865.2 Sphingobacterium thalpophilum | reverse complement strand
GAAGACAAACTGACTTTGTATCGTTATGACAGAGAAACGCCTGCGACTTATAAAACGCCGGTGTTAATTGTCTATGCTTTGGTAAATACGTATCAAATGCTAGACTTGCAGTCTGATAGGAGTTACATCAAAAAGTTATTAGATGCAGGTTTGGAAGTCTATCTAATTGATTGGGGATTTCCTACCAAGATGGATAAGTTTTTGTCAATGGATGATTATATCAATGGCTATATAGATAATTGTGTAGACCAAGTGAGAGCTGCGCATGGAGTTGATAAAATTAATATTTTGAGTATTTGTCAAGGAGGTACTTTTAGTGTGATTTATTCGGCATTACATCCTGAGAAAGTAAAAAACTTAGTGACTCATGTAACGCCAATCGACTTTTCTATCAATGAAGGCTTGCTTTTTAAATGGAGTAAGGATATGAATTTCAAAGTACTTGTTGATGGCTTCGACGGATTAATTCCAGGTACTTTCTTAAATGATGGTTTTGAAATGTTAAAGCCTATGATGAAAGTTCAAAAGTCTACTGGTTTGATGAATTCTTTGGAAGATAAAACAAAACTTTTGAACTTCTTGCGAATGGAAAAGTGGATTTCTGAAAGTCCGGATCAAGCGGGTGCTTGTTTCTTGCAATTTATGGAGGATTTGTACCAAGGAAATAAATTAATTAAAGGGGAGTTGCAAATAGGGGCGCATCAAGTAGATTTGAAAAATCTAACAATGCCTTTGCTTAATATTTATGCAACTCAAGATCACTTGGTTCCGCCAAGTGCTACCATTCCTTTAAATGATTATGTGGGTTCAAAAGACAAAACTACTTACAAATTTGAAGGTGGTCATATCGGTGTTTTTGTAGGAGGTAAATCTCAGAAAGAATTGTCTCCAGCGGTGACCAGTTGGTTAAAAGAACGAGATTAAAACAATTGTATTGTGTCAATAAAAAAAAGGAACTCAATTGAGTTCCTTTTTTTGTATTAAACAGTACTACTTTATTCTGTTAATTCTGCAATTTTAAGTTCGCCAATCAAAGCAACTTTTACCAATCCATGTTTTGATAAGCCTTTCATGGCTGCATCCCATTTCTTGCCACTTAATTCTGATTTTGCTTTCAAAGCTGCTAAATCCATTTTGTTGGCGTTTATTTTTAAAAGATCGACGATTAGTTTTTCTTCCTCTTCTAATTCAATTTGTACTTGCTTTTTCTCTGGTCGCATTTGAGGAAAAAACAAAACTTCTTGTATCGAAGCGTTATTAGTCAAAAACATCATTAAGCGGTCCATTCCAATACCTAATCCTGAAGTAGGAGGCATTCCGTATTCTAAAGCTCTCAGGAAATCCTCATCGATAATTCCGGTAGCTTCATCATCACCTTTTTCAGATAATTTCATTTGGTCCTCAAAACGCGCGCGTTGATCAATAGGGTCGTTTAGTTCAGAATACGCATTGGCTACTTCTTTACCGCAAACCATCAATTCAAATCGCTCGGTTAATTCAGGATTGTCACGGTGTTGTTTGCATAATGGCGACATTTCCTTCGGGTAGTCGGTAATAAAAGTGGGTTGGATATAATTGCCTTCGCATTTAGCGCCAAAGATTTCATCAATTAACTTTCCTTTGCCCATGGTAGCATCCACTTCGATGCCCATTCCTTTGGCTGCAGCAAATAATTCGGCTTCACTTTTTCCGGAAATATCAAAACCAGTAAAATGTTTGATGGAATCTGTCATGGTTACTCTGGCATAGGGCGCTTTGAAGTTTACGATATGACCTCCAAAAGTGGCTTCGCTCGTTCCGTTCACACTTATCGCACAATGCTCCAATAAGTTTTCGGTGAATTGCATCATCCAATGATAATCCTTATAGGCTACGTAAATTTCCATAGCGGTAAACTCTGGATTATGGGTGCGATCCATTCCTTCGTTGCGGAAGTTTTTTGAAAATTCATATACGCCATCAAAGCCACCTACTATTAATCTTTTTAAGTACAATTCGTTAGCGATTCTCATGTACAAAGGAATGTCTAACGAATTATGGTGCGTAGTAAAAGGACGCGCTGCAGCGCCACCAGGAATCGGTTGTAATACAGGAGTCTCAACTTCTAAATAGCCTTTGTCGTTAAAAAAACTGCGCATCGCGTTAAACAATTTGGTGCGCTTGATAAAGGTTTCTTTTACATGATCGTTTACGGTTAAATCTACATACCGACGACGATAGCGTTGCTCTGGATCTGAAAAAGCATCGTGCGTTTTTCCATCGGCATCAATTTTTACTACAGGAAGTGGTTTTAGGGCTTTTGCTAAAACAGTCAATCCATATATATGAACAGAGATTTCGCCTACTTGTGTTTTAAAAACAGTACCACGCACACCAATAAAATCCCCAATGTCTAATAATTTTTTGAAAACCACATTGTACATTGTTTTTTCTTCATCAGTCGAAATGTCATCTCTCGAAACATACACTTGAATGCGGCCTTCAGCATCTTTAAGTTCGGCAAAAGAGGCTTTTCCCATAATGCGTTTTCCCATCAATCGACCGGCTAAAACCACTTCTTTTCCTTCAAATTTTTCGAAATCAGCAAGGATTTCGCTGGAATAGGCGGTAGTAATAAATTCGGCTGCAGGATAAGGTTCGATTCCTAAATTGCGCAATTCGGTAAGTGCTTCTCTGCGTAATATTTCTTGTTCGGATAATGCCATTAGATTCTGATTTTAAGAGCGCAAAGATACTTTATAAGTCGCAAAGTTGCAATGTTTCAAAGTGAGAAAGTGTCTTTTAGTTTTGAATTTCAATCTATGGCAGCACGCCTATTGAAGCAATCTTGAAAAAGGATAAATTTTAAAACCACTTCAATTCCAAATTATACAAGACTTAATATTTGTAACTTTGCTGCTCAAAGCATAGAAAGATGAACAAACAGATCCAACTTCAGGATTTAGGTATCAAAGATTATAAAGCCACTTGGGAATACCAAGAAGATTTGTTTAAAGCAATTGTAGATCTGAAAATTAAGAATAGGAGGGAGGAAACTGCTATTCCAACTCCAAATTACCTATTGTTTGTAGAACATCCCCATGTGTATACTTTGGGTAAAAGTGGCGATTTGTCTAATCTGTTGTTGTCAGAGAAGCAATTGGAAGAAAAAGGAGCAACTTTTTATAAAATTAACCGAGGGGGCGATATAACGTATCATGGTCCTGGGCAAATAGTGGGGTATCCTATTTTAGACCTTGAAAATTTCTTTACGGATATTCATCAATACTTGCGATTTTTGGAAGAGGTCATTATACTTACGCTTGCTGATTATGGTTTGGATTGTTCGCGAAGCGAAGGAGAAACAGGAGTTTGGTTGGGGGTAGGAACGCCATTTGCTAGAAAAATATGCGCCATGGGGGTTCGTGCTTCGCGATGGGTTACCATGCATGGTTTTGCTTTGAATGTTAATGCCGATTTGGGTTATTTTGATCATATTATTCCTTGTGGGATTAGAGGAAAGGCAGTAACTTCTTTACAAGTAGAACTTGGGGTTTCTCAAGTGGATTTGGTTGAGGTACAACAAAAAATTTGTAAGTATTTTACTCAATTGTTTGATTGTGTGTTACTCAGGTAGTATGGATTTGTTTC
>CALQBR020000215.1 GCA_943328865.2 Sphingobacterium thalpophilum | reverse complement strand
CGTATTATTGAATGTTTGATTGCTATAGTCGGACTATCAGTAGGTTTAATATTAATTCCTTTAGTTCTCCTCGGGAATTTAATTGGAAGTAGAGGTCCGTTATTTTATTCTCAAAAAAGAGTAGGTAAAAACGGGGTTGTTTTTAACATATACAAATTTAGAACGATGGTTAAAAATGCGGAAACTGCTGGAGCTGTTTTTGCAGTAACTAATGATATGCGCATTACCCCTTTTGGAAAGTTTTTACGTAAAGCACGATTAGATGAATTTCCTCAGTTCTATAATATTTTAAAAGGCGATATGGGCGTGATTGGTCCTAGACCAGAAAGACCATTTTTTGTAACTGCTATTGCTGCAGTCATGCCATTTTATGAAACGCGGCATGTAATTAAACCAGGATTAACGGGTTGGGCACAAGTAAATTACTCCTATGGAGAGAGTATTGATGATAGTTTGATTAAGCTGCAATATGATTTGTATTACATCAAACACAGAAGTATTTTCTTGGATATTAATATTACCATAAAGACAATCAGTACGATTTTGTTTTACAGAGGACAGTAATTACTTTGATGGTTTTAAAGCCAGTCTAAAAAGAATGATTGTCGTACTGATAACCAAAGGCAACATGATTTTTAAGTGAATTTTAGTTACTAAGAATGCCATATAGATTCCTATTAAAAACAATCCCATCCAACTTATTCTTTTTATCCATATTGTTTTTTCTTTGAAAATAAAGAACGGAAATACTAAAAAAATCGGATTGAAAAGAAGGACATTATAATTCCATAATACCTCTTGGTGGAAGGAATACAATCCGATTAGTGTAAACAACAATCCAATTATCCCTAAGATGAAAAAGTAGATTGTATTCGTAATTTTAGTGTTTACTACTACAAAGAACATCAAAATACAACTATACGAATAAATGCTGTCCCAAAAAGAGAATGGGGTCAATCGGTTGGCTTCAAAAAGTATATTAGTCTCAGAAACAAGAGGCTTTTTTTTATAGCTTATTTTTTCTAAATTTTGATATAAATCAAGAGGAAGAAATAAAGTAGTTGCTTGACGATCTACTTTTTGACCGAAAATAATGTTGATTCCTAATTGTTGGTAAAAGTGATTTTCGACATAAGGATATAAAATCGATCTATATGATTTTGTCTCGCCTTTTTTCTTAACAATAGGATTGTTAACAAGGACATCGTTTACCAAATCAATCACTTTGGTGGTGCAATTCCTATCGATGAATTTGTAGGTGTAAAACTTGTTTTCCGAATATATGTTGGTGTTTAGTTTTTGGTACAGCGATTGTTTTTCTTCAAAAGACAAATTCAACACCTGCTCATAAATCGATCGATTTTCAAATCTGTAATTGTATTCAAAATCGGCATAAGGATAGGCTGCCGCAAAGTATTGTAAGTCCCCTTTTATAAACTTTAGTGCAAAATTGGCTGTAGCAAAATCGAACATACCATAATTGTAAACAACATCGGTATGCGTTTGCGTGTCTTTGATTCTCAAGGCAGTATGACCATATAAAGAATGCGATTCATCAGCCGTTCCTACGGTTAAAATACTCACGACGGTTTGCTCAGTTACTTGGCTTTGTTGAGAAAAACTGAAATTAAAAGTAAATAAAAAGTATAAAAAGAGTAGTCTTTTCATCATATCGGTAGGTTTTTGATTTTATCTAAAAATGCTTAAATCGACTTTTACAGAAAAAATATTCGAATACAAAGCGGCACTTTGATTGCCCAAGTCGGTCAATGCGTAGTCCACATGAATCCCTTTATATTGAAATCCTAAACCAACATTGGGTTGAAAACCAACTTTTTCAGTTCCGTCAATCTGTTGGATATTTTGAAAATTTCCAATTCCAGCGCGTAGGAAAACTAGATCAGTATACCCTAATTCAAATCCCAAAGCAGGATCAATGCTCAGTCGATCGCTCGATATAATATCTTTGGTTCTATCAAAACGCATATTTAGATTAGTAGCTGCTAAAAGACTGGTCTCATTGTTAAATTTGAATTTTTTAGAGACTCCCAATTGTGCTTTTGGCAAAGTAATTTCAGTACTTTCTGGTAATTCCTGATTTTGTCCATCGACTGCCTCTTTGATGGTGTTGTATTCCTTTTCGTTAATAGCCCATACAGTATAGGTTGTCGTAATATCACGAACCATCAATCCGTAGTTCCATCCGTTTTGTTGATATTGGATGCCCATATCAAAACCAAAGCCCCAAGAATCCGCAAAGGTTCCAATAATTCTACGAATGATTTTGGTGTTTACCCCATAGTGCAGTCCAGTAAGCGGTAGTTTTCTGGCGTATGAAAAGGTAAAGCCATAATCTGCAGTAGAAAATAAACTGATGCGATTGTAATCGATGTTACCTTGACTATCTATTAACTGGGTCGTGTTTAGAATGTCGTCCACTCCAAATCGAATCATCGAAATTCCCCAGGCACTGTTTTCGTCTATCGGCATCGCAAAAGCAGCATAATCATACTGGGCAATATTGGCAAAATAACTGGCATGCATCAGCGAGGCTTGATTGCTTTTTAGTTTCATTAGTCCAGCAGGGTTCCAATAGCCTGAATTGACATCTTGGGTATGTGCCACCATTGTATTAGACATACCTAAAGCGGCGGCATCAACACCGATAGCCATAAATTCGTTAGCGTATTTTCTAACGGATTGACTATAGCTAAAAGAAGTGGCCAACAAAAGAAATAGCCATGTGTTTTTTTTCAAATCCAACTGTTTTTTTAAACCGATATTAATCGATTTTTTTATCAAAAATATACATTTTTACTCAGGTTGCTTCTTCTAATGTTTAAATAAATGCCAAAGAAAAAAGATCTAGTAAAAATATCAATTAAAAAACGTGGCTCTCTTTAACTTATTGTACTAAATTTGTTCCCTTTGATTATAAAAAATCATATCACCATGCAAATTAAAAAACACATTCCTAATTTAATTACCCTTCTTAATCTTTTTTCTGGTTGTATTGCTTTAGTTTATGTCAGCAGACTAGATTTTGAGATGGCTTTTTATTTTGTTTGTTTGGGTATATTCCTAGATTTTTTCGATGGATTTTTTGCGAGACTTTTCAAAGTATCCAGTCCATTGGGTTTACAATTGGATTCATTGGCGGATATGGTGACTAGTGGAGTCGTGCCAGGTTATGTGATGTTTTACTTATTGACGAATAGTCATTATGGGCTTTTGACAAGTTCTATCTTGCCATATTGTGGATTTATAATCACTTTGGGTTCTTGTTACCGTTTGGCTAATTTCAATATCGATACCCGTCAAACGGATTCTTTTATTGGACTACCTACACCTGCTAATGCTTTGTTTGTGTTGAGTTTGCCTTTAATTTTGGACACTTTTGAAACAGGCATTGTCTATGATTTACTGAGAAATCAATGGGCATTGTTAGTTATTACTGCGGTAAGTGCTTATATTTTGAATGCTGAAATTCCGTTATTTTCTTTGAAAATTAAAAAATTCAGCTTTGCGGACAATGCCTTGCAAATTGGATTCTTGTTGTCTTCGCTATTGCTTTTGTTTTGGTTTCAATTTCTTGGAATTGCCTTAGTGATTGTTTTTTATGTTTTACTATCAGT
>CALQBR020000214.1 GCA_943328865.2 Sphingobacterium thalpophilum | reverse complement strand
TGGAGATGCCTGTACGGTGATTACTCCATCGGCACCATTAACCAGACCTGTTGATTTGGAAACTGAAACTGAGTTAGCGACATTTAAAGTTACGGGTTCCCCAAATCCATACACCAACACGTTTAAATTAGACATCAATACCCAAAGCAATGCTTTGGTAAATGTAATGGTTTACGATATGGTTGGGAAATTGATTGAAGTGCGAAACAGTGGCGTTGCCGAATTAGGCGCGATGGAAATTGGAGATCGCTATGCAACTGGCGTGTACAATGTAATCGTAACCCAAGGCACCGAAGTTAAAACACTTCGAATGATTATGAAATAAAATAGATATCCAGACGAAAGTCTAAAAAGGCAAAGGCGCAAGATTTAATTCTTGCGCCTTTTTTATGATTGGTTGGATGTATAAGGTTCTGAAAATAACTTATTAGAACTATGTTGTCGTTTAAAGAGTGGGAATATCATTATAATTAATCCAAACACTTCTATTTATACTGTTAATCGATTAGTTGGGTAATTCATCGAATATTTTTTTTAAGAGACATACCTCACTATACATTTGTACCACCATAGCATTAGTAGGTAAAGTTTGTGGTAGATTTGGGGCAAAAAGGGCGGAAGTAACATTCCGCCTTTTTTATTGGAATCCAGGCAAATTGCATAAACTTTTGTCAATAAAAAATAATTTGGTAATGATTTGAAGCGAACGATAAGAATCCAGATCACACAGATTAAAAATCCGTCATGGATAAAGAGAAAAATAAGAGATGAATAGGGGATAATGATCAAAATCGTAACACATTACACGCGAGTAAGCGAACTCAAGAAACAAATAAGAGAAATAGGGAATACGAAAACACAAAAGACCCATCGATTCGAATGACGAATCCTAATACGGGGTTAGACGGACAAGAAAAGTGATTTATTTATGAAATGCTTTTTTGTTAAACACCAGTAAAATGCCTACTCCTGAAGAAATCGCCATATCGGCCACATTAAAAATGGCATTAAAGAAAGTAAACTCATTACCGCCCCAAAAAGGCAACCAAGAAGGCAAATGAGCAGTGAAAAAAGGAAAATAAAGCATGTCTACTACTTTGCCATGAAAATAAGTCCCATAGGGTTGATCAGAGAACAAAGTGGCTACGGTCTGGTAACTGTCATCAAAGATAACCCCATAAAAAAGAGAGTCAACAATATTGCCAAAAGCGCCCACCAGAATTAAGGTAATGGCAACAATCAAATAGTTAGAACTATTGTTTTTTACCGCATCTCTTAACCAATAACCGATACCCCCTATTGCAACCAATCTAAAAAGCGTTAAGATAATCTTCCCATAATCTCCGGGAATGCGAACTCCCCAAGCCATGCCTTCGTTTTCTATAAAAAGAATTTTAAACCATTTAAATACCTGCACTTCCTCGCCTAAAACAAAATGCGTTTTGATGTAGATCTTAGAAACCTGATCGATAAAAAGTATAATAAAAAAGAGTATGTAGGCTTTCTTTAAAGACATTTCGGAAAAATTTTTATGGCGCAAAAGTAATACTTTATTCATAAAAAAACGCCCCATGAGGAGCGTTTAATAAATTTAGAATGGATTGCTTTTGTTATCGTTGCAAGTTTTTAGCCTCGATACTCATTGTGGCATGAGGAACCACTTTTAGTCTTTCTTTGTTGATTAACTTTCCAGACACTTTGCAAACGCCATAAGTTTTACTTTCTACACGGAAAAGTGCATTTTTTAAATCTCTAAGAAACTTCTCTTGACGAATCGCTAATTGCGAATTGGCTTCTTTAGACATCGTTTCACTTCCTTCTTCAAATGCTTTGAATGTTGGAGAGGTATCATCCGTCCCATTATTCAAATCATTCATATACGCACTTTTAATCAAATCCAAATCGATTTGTGCTTTCTCAATTTTTTTTAAGATAATCTCTTTGAATTCTGCTAAATCAGCATCCGAATATCTCATATTCTCTTCTACCATCATTGCTTATTTTGAAATTAATAATATTGTTTTTACTTCGTCAAATTCAATTGGGGTTCCATCTGCTATTTTTTCCTCAATTACTATTTCTTGTGCCAAGGTTTCCTCCTTGATGTATTGTTCATTACTTTTTATGGCTTCTTCAATAATACCATCTTTTTGAACAGATACTTTAATTTTATCGGTTACCTCAAAACCCGAATCTTTTCTTAAATTCTGTATTCTATTGATTAATTCTCGGGCTATTCCTTCTTTTCTTAAATCCTCGGTAATGGTTATATCCAAAGCTACCGTAATGGTTCCAGAATTGGCCACGAGCCAACCTTCAATATCTTGAGAGGTTATCTCTACCTCCTCTAAATTTAAAGTTAGGCTTTTTCCATCAATAAAAATGCCAATTTCGCCATCTCTTTCTAATAAATTGATTTGTTCCTGAGAAAAAGCCTGTATTTCTTTAGAAACCAATCCCATCTCTTTTCCAAAACGAGGGCCTAATGTTTTGAAATTCGGTTTGATTTGCTTAATTAAAATACCCGAAGCATCATCCAGGAGTTCAATTTCTTTGACATTTACTTCCGCCTTAATCAGGTCCGAAATGGCTTCTATCTCTAGACGCTGTGCCTGGTCAAGCACTGGAATCATTACCTTTTGCAAGGGCTGACGCACTTTAATCATTTCCTTTTTACGCAGTGATAATACTAAAGATGAAATGGTCTGTGCCTTTTGCATTTTACTCTCCAGAGCCTTATTGACAAATAGCGCGTTGCTTTTTGGAAATTCGGCCAAATGTACACTGTCAAATTTTTCTAATTGCGTAGCCATCGTTAAATCTATGTAAAGTTTATCCATGAAGAACGGTGCAATTGGCGCACCTAACTTACTTATGGTCAACAAACAAGTGTATAAAGTTTGATAAGCAGCAATTTTATCCTGTGCATATTCGCCTTTCCAGAAACGTCTTCTACACAAACGAACATACCAGTTACTCAAATTCTCTTGAACAAATTCAGAAATGGCTCTGGCCGCTTTGGTCGGTTCATAATCAGCATAAAAACCATCAACATCGGCAATCAACGTATGAAGTTCAGAAATAATCCATTGGTCAATTTCTGGTCTTTCGTTTAACGGAATCTCAGCCTCTGCATATTTAAATCCATCTATATTGGCATACAAACTAAAGAAAGAATAAGTGTTGTATAAGGTTCCAAAAAATTTACGACGGACCTCAGCGATTCCTTCTAAATCAAATTTCAAGTTATCCCAAGGATTGGCATTGGAAATCATATACCAACGGGTAGCATCAGGACCATATTCTGTCAATGTGGCAAATGGATCGACCGCATTCCCCAAACGCTTGGACATTTTTTGTCCGTTTTTATCCAATACCAATCCATTGGAAACAACATTCTTATAGGCTACTTTATCAAAAACCAAAGTGGCAATCGCGTGTAAGGTATAGAACCAACCTCGCGTTTGATCTACTCCTTCAGCGATAAAATCAGCTGGAAAAGCCTTGTTTTCATCAATTAATTCTTTGTTTTCAAACGGATAATGCCATTGAGCATAAGGCATCGATCCTGAATCGAACCAAACATCAATCAAATCGCTTTCGCGCTGCATCGGTTTGCCCGAAGGAGAAACCAAAACGATTTTATCGACTACATTTTTGTGTAAATCAATT
>CALQBR020000213.1 GCA_943328865.2 Sphingobacterium thalpophilum | reverse complement strand
GAATCCTACACAAGGCATCATCGATGAAAATTGTTTAATGGGGGTTGACGCCATTATTCATTTGGCAGGATCTACCATCTCAAAACGCTGGACGAATACCTACAAACAAGAAATTATCGAAAGCAGAATTGTGTCTTCAAATTTACTCTTTAGTGCACTGAAGAACAATCCACATCAGGTCAAACAAATTGTAGCGGCCTCTGGAACTGCGATATACCCCAATAGCAAAACCGCAGTTTATGATGAAAATTCAAAAGCGATAGATGCTGGGTTTTTAGGAACAGTTGTATTGAAATGGGAAGAAAGTGTCGATAAATTTCAATTATTAGGCATCAATGTCTGTAAATTAAGAACTGGCATGGTACTTTCTAATAAAGGAGGAGCGCTTGTAGAAATGGTAAAACCTATAAAAATGGGTTTTGGTGCCGCTTTTGGTACAGGTAAGCAAATTCAATCCTGGATTCACATTCATGATTTAGCAGCACTCTATTGGTTTGCGGTTCAAAATAATTGGCAAGGTGTTTTTAATGCTGTTGCTCCAAAGCCGGTTTCCAACGAGGTCCTTACCAAAGCGATTGCAGCGGTATTGCAAAAGCCATTGATTATGCCAAATATTCCTCAATTTATGATGCGCTTCCTTCTTGGAGAAATGCACCAATTATTATTTGAAAACAAAAACATCAGCGGTCAGAAGTCCATCGACAACGGGTTTGTGTTTAAATATAAAACCATCGATAAGGCATTGGAAAATCTATATTGAATAAGCAAGTGAAGTATCGTTTGTAGAAACAATAGAAAATAGATTTTGTATAAAAAGCAAAAACCATCCACAAAAAGGGATGGTTTTTTTATTGAGCCGGCGGAGGGACTCGAACCCACGACCTGCTGATTACAAATCAGCTGCTCTAGCCAACTGAGCTACGCTGGCGTCTCAATACGGGTGCAAATATAAAGCAGTAATTTAATTTACCAAAATAAATTTACACTTTTTTTATAATTTTTTCTACTACAATTCGTTGATTTTAGCAATCAATTGATTAGCAGTTTGTTCCAATTCAACATTAATTTGCTTGAAATGTGCTTTTTTATTTTCTACTTTTTTAGCGTTCACCTTTGTGATCAAAGTATCAAAAGAAGCAATTGCTTCATCAATTAAAGCATTTGTCACTTCTGTTGGTTTTCCAGTAGTTGACAATTCAAATAAGTAAACTGCTTCAATAATATCTCCTAAAACGTAGTTGATGTCTTTTTTTAAATTCTTAACGTTTGCCATTTTATTTTTTAATTTTAATTTGCGTTTGCAAAAGTACATATAATCTTTCTATTACCGACTATTAAATATAAATTTCTAAAAGAGACGCCGTTCCGCTTCAGATAAAATCCAGCATCGCTGCAATTATTGTAATTTCTTGACCGCTTCTAATGCTTTTGCAATATGCTTCGCGCCCATTACACTATCAAAAATCATTGTCACCACTCCCTTTTTATCCGTAACATAGGTCACTCTACCAGGAAGCAATCCAAATAAAGACGAAGGAACACCAAAAAGATGTCTAATTGTTTTATCAGCATCTGATAACAACAGGAATGGCAATTGATATTGCTTACTAAACTTTTGATGGGAAGCGACACTATCGCTGCTTATGCCAATCACCTCAGCGCCTAAATCCTGAAAATCTTGGTATTGATCCCGAAAACTACAAGCTTCAGCTGTGCATCCAGGGGTATTGTCTTTAGGATAAAAATAAATTACCAGCGGCTTTTTACCAATAATTTGATGACTGTCAAAGTCATTACCATGGGTATCTTTTGCCTTGAAATTTGGAATGGTATCACCAATTTGTATTGCCATTATTCGCCTTTATAAGTTACAAAATTCCTTGGGGTTTCATATAAAACGACTTCCAAATCAAACTCAAGAGAAATTCTTTTTCTAATTTTATTCCAAATCACCACCACGATATTTTCTGCAGTAGGATTTAGATTTTCGAATTCAGGAACATCTAAATTCAAATTTTTATGATCAAATTTTCGTTCGACTTCTTCTAAGATAATATCACTTAAGTCTTTAATATCCATCACATACCCTGTTTCTGGATTGATGGCACCGGTAACACTTACAATCAATTCATAATTATGACCATGAAAGTTTGGGTTATTGCATTTTCCAAAAACGGCATCATTTTTTTCAAACGACCAATCTTTTCGGTACAATCGGTGAGCGGCATTAAAATGGGCTTTTCTACTTATCGTTACTCTCATTGGGAATAGGGTGTTTTGATTCTGCTTTAGCGGCCGAAATAGCAGACTCAATTATTTCAAAAATACTAGTCTAAGAATTCAAATCTAACAATTTACAGCTTGTGTGCTTCTAAAAAGTGGTAAAACTCATCAAAGATGATTTTGAACCAAACGGTATATAGCGACGGATGGGAAATCATATCTTCTTTTACTGCTTCAATTTTCATCCATTTCCAATCTTCTACTTCTTCAGGATTAATTGTTGGATTTTCATTATAATAACCAATCATCACATGATCCAGTTCGTGTTCTGTTAATCCATTATCAAAAGGTGCTTTATAGATAAAGTGAAATAGTTCTTTGAGCTCGGTTCTAAAACCCATCTCTTCAAACAACCTTCGATTGCCAGCTTGAATATTGGTTTCTCCGTCGCGCTGGTGACTGCAACAGGTATTGGTCCACAATAGTGGCGAATGGTATTTATGATGAGCACGCTGTTGCAACATGATTTCATTTTTATCATTCAAAATAAAAACAGAAAAGGCCCGATGCAAAATCGCTTTCTCGTGTGCTTCCAGTTTGGGCATCAAACCAATTGGCTCATCATTTTCGTTTACTAAAATTACCTGTTCTTCTGTCATACCTTTTTATTGCTTGTCAAAAATACAAAAAAAGAAATGGATTTGTAGTTCTTTTAAAGATTGGGAAAAGTTTAACGGATGTGGGACGAACCACTTTTTAAGCAGAAGAATTAGAACACAAATGACAAATTCCTTACTAATAGGATTTACTTTATCAGTAGCGCTCCAATTTTCATGGCGCATTGCTCCCCATCAATAGCTGCTGAGATAATACCCCCAGCATAACCTGCACCTTCACCGCAAGGATACAAGCCTTTTATCTGAACATGTTCCAAAGTATCAGGATTCCTTGGAATACGCACCGGAGAGGAAGTTCTTGATTCTGGAGCGTGTAAAACCGCTTCATTGGTTAAATAGCCTTTCATGGATTTTCCAAATTCAGAGAAACCTTCCCGCAATATCTGACTTAAAAACCCAGGAAAGACCTGTCCCATTTCTACGGAAGTAGTTCCAGGAACATATGAGGTTTTCGGGATACTAGTTGATACTTTACTTTGGGTAAAATCAACCATGCGTTGCGCAGGTACTTTTTGCGTTTGTCCTGCCAAATGCCAAGCTTTTTGTTCAATACTTTTTTGAAACTCCATACCCGCCAAAGCACCGAACTTCGCAAAAGGTTTGAAATCTTCGAGCTTCAATTCAACTACAATGCCCGAATTGGCAGTAGCTTGATCTCTTTTAGAAGGAGACCAACCATTCGTAACGACTTCGCCGGGACTTGTCGCACATGGAGCGATGACACCTCCGGGACACATACAAAAAGAATACATGCCGCGACCTCCTACTTGTTTCACAATAGCATAGGGAGATGGCGG
>CALQBR020000212.1 GCA_943328865.2 Sphingobacterium thalpophilum | reverse complement strand
GCTACTATTGCTTTTGGGATGGGTATTGATAAACCAGATGTTCGTTTTGTGATCCATCACGATATTCCAAAATCACTCGAAAGCTATTATCAGGAAACGGGTCGTGGTGGACGAGATGGCGGTGAAGGACATTGCTTAGCCTATTATTCCTATAAAGATGTTGAGAAATTAGAGAAATTTATGTCTGGGAAGCCAGTAGCCGAACAGGAAATCGGTTTTGCACTTTTACAAGAAGTGGTCGCTTATGCCGAAACTTCGATGTCTAGACGTAAGTTTTTATTGCATTATTTTGGTGAAGAATTCGATAGTGAAACGGGCGAGGGTGCAGACATGGATGACAATGTGCGCAATCCGAAAACAAAAGTGGAAGCCATGAATCAAGTAGTCAAACTGTTAGAAGTAGTGCGTGACACCAAACATTTGTACAAATCTAAAGAAGTCGTTTACACGCTTATTGGCAAAATTAATGCGGTCATTAAAGCCCATAAAACCGATTCTCAAAAGTTTTTTGGTTCAGGGGCTCAGTTTGAGGAAAAATACTGGATGGCATTGATTAGACAGGTTTTAGTGGATGGATTTTTGTCTAAAGATATTGAGACTTACGGGATTATAAAAATAACTGAAAAAGGGCTTGATTTTATTAAGAATCCTACTTCTTATATGATGTCTGAAGACCATGAATATAATGAAACCGAAGACGAGGCGATTGTTACCGCTGCAAAATCTTCTGGTACTGCAGACGAGGTTTTGATGGTAATGTTACGAGATTTACGTAAAAAAGTAGCTAAAAAATTAGGTGTACCGCCATTTGTAGTTTTTCAAGACCCTTCTTTGGAGGATATGGCACTCAAATACCCCATTTCACTAGATGAAATGAGTAATATTCATGGGGTAGGAGAAGGAAAAGCCAAAAAATATGGTGCGGCATTTCTTGATTTGATCAAGTTGTATGTGGATGAAAATGAAGTGATAAGACCCGATGATTTGGTAGTAAAATCCACTGGGGCAAATTCACTTAATAAATTATACATTATTCAAAATATTGATAGAAAATTGTCTTTAGAGGATATAGCGAAAGCCAAAGGATTATCGATGGAGATGCTGATCAAAGAAATGGAGCAAATTGTTTATGCAGGCACCAAGTTAAATATCAAATATTGGATTGACGAAATGCTTGACGAAGAGCAGCAAGAAGAAGTCCATGATTATTTTATGGAATCCGATACGGATAAAATTGAGGATGCCTTAAAGGAATTTGATGGCGATTATGATATTAACGAACTTCGACTGATGCGAATTAAGTTTATTAGCGAAGTCGCGAATTAGAGTTAATATAGTTTATTAATAAACACGAATTTTACTCAACACCATTGTAGTGTCTGCTGTAAAATTCGTGTTTTTTATTTCTGGTACACTTCTCCTCGGTGCGGTTTTAAAGCATTTCGAACGGCAATCATATCGGATTCTTGAACCACTATAAAGGCGATTGCATAATTTTCATCAATTTTTTTAAACCCAGTGATGTTTAGCGTCAATTTTTCAGCAATGCTATATTCTTTTAGATGAATTTCGTGGTGTTCCGCTATTTTGGCGGCAGTAGGGCCTCGGAAATCCAAAATTAGTTTGATTTGTCTAAGCATATTTTTTTTAGGTTTAAAAGGCAAAGGTACAAAGTTTACCAAATGACCAATTGTAAATACAGGATCTATTATATACTTTTGTGGCTAAGGGGTCAAATCAGTAGAAATGGTTTTTATATTTCCCTTTTACGATTTAAACATAAGATCAGCGATAGCAATTTGGATTAGTTTGGTTTTAAAAATCCAGCAATATCCCATCATAATTATTTAACAGCAACAAAAAGGGTATTTCTTTGGATTGCCTTACCAACTTTCAGATTATAAGTTATTTCCTTAACAGTAAAATAAAAAATGCCAAAAGAACTTCTTACCCAAGTATCTCCTGAAGTAGCAGCCAACGAACAGTTGCTTAAAGATCATTTTGCCAAACTTTTGCGTGTTGCGCCAAGAGAGATTCATCATCTTGTGATTCAAAAGCGTTCGATTGATGCCCGTCAAAAAGCGATAAAGATTAACTTGAAAGTGTTGGTATTTTTTCAAGGAGAGGCATTTACGCTACAAAAGAAGGAATTGCCTAATTATAAAAATGTTGAAAATGCCCGCGAAGTCATTGTTGTTGGTGCGGGACCTGCGGGTTTGTTTGCGGCTTTACAATTGATCGAACTGGGTTTGAAGCCCATCGTTGTTGAACGTGGCAAAGACGTTCGTGGTCGACGTCGTGATTTAAAAGCGATCAATGTGGATCATATAGTTAATGAAGATTCAAATTATTGTTTTGGCGAAGGAGGTGCAGGGACTTATTCGGATGGGAAGTTGTACACGCGGTCCAAAAAACGAGGTGATGTAAATCGAATTCTAGAATTGTTTGTTGCCTTTGGTGCTTCGGAGGATATCTTAATCGATGCCCATCCACATATTGGAACTAATAAATTACCTCAAATCATTCAGGATATTCGTGAGAAAATTATCGAAATGGGAGGGAAGGTTCTTTTCGAAACCCGATTAACGGATATTTTAATCAAACAGAATGAAGTGCAGGGTATTGTGACCCAAAATGGTGATCGTATTCTGGCCAATCATATTATTTTAGCGACAGGTCATTCTGCCCGTGATATATTTGAATTGTTAGATCGAAATAAAATTTTCATTGAAGCCAAACCATTTGCATTGGGTGTCAGAGCGGAACATCCTCAGACTTTAATAGATCGTATTCAGTACAGTTGTGATTACCGTGGCGATTATTTACCGCCATCACCTTATGCTATTGTGAAACAAGTAGGAGGTCGTGGCATTTATTCTTTTTGTATGTGTCCCGGAGGTGTCATCGCTCCTTGTGCGACAAGTCCCGGAGAAGTCGTTACGAATGGTTGGTCTCCTTCTAAAAGGGATCAAGCTACTGCCAATTCGGGTATTGTAGTTGAATTGAAGCTCGAAGATTTCAAACCTTTTGCAAAGTTCGGTGCTTTGGCGGGTATGGAATTTCAAAAAAGTATTGAACAAAAAGCTTGGCATTTGGCGGGACAAACACAAAAAGTACCTGCGCAACGCATGGTTGATTTTACCCAAAGTAAAGTATCAACTAGTATCCCGAAAACTTCTTATGTTCCTGGAACTACTTCGGTAGAAATGGGAGCAGTTTTTCCAGGTTTTTTAAGTCAGATATTGCGTGAAGGTTTCTCTGAATTTGGAAAATCTATGAAAGGTTATTTAACTAATGAAGCGGTTTTACATGCTCCAGAATCAAGAACTTCCTCTCCGGTGCGTATTCCAAGGAATTCTGATACTTTGGAACATGTTCAGATAAAAGGATTGTATCCTTGTGGTGAAGGAGCAGGTTATGCGGGCGGAATTATCTCAGCGGCTATTGATGGGGAGCAATGTGCCTTGAAAATTGGAGCACTACTCATAAAGTAATTCCAGTTAGTAAGGGATTTGTCATTTGGCTTCTAAGTCTTCTGCTTAAAAAGTGGAGCGTTCCACATCCGTTAAACTTTCCCCAATCTTTAAAACAACTACAAATCCATTTCTTTTTTTGTATTTTTGACAAGCAATAAAAAGGTATGACAGAAGAACAGGTAATTTTAGTAAACGAAAATGATGAGCCAATTGGTTTGATGCCCAAACT
>CALQBR020000211.1 GCA_943328865.2 Sphingobacterium thalpophilum | reverse complement strand
CACAAATATAAATTATATTTTACAATAAAAAAACTTAAACTTAACAATTTATTAATATTGGAATAAATAATCTTGAATTTTAGTTTGATCAAGATAAAAACAATCTTATAAAAATACATTAATCCCAATTCATTATTCATAATTAGTCATAAATTTGCAGCCGTCTCCAAAAGGACAATTAGGAAGAAATAATCTAAATGTTATATAATGTATAGAAGTCATAGTTGTGGTGAATTGAATGCTACTCATATTAATACCGAAGTTACTCTTGCAGGATGGGTTCAAAAATCGCGTGATAAAGGATTTATGAATTGGGTAGATTTACGCGATCGTTACGGAATTACCCAACTTATTTTTGACGAAAGTCGTACTAAAAAGGAAGTTTTCGAATTGGCAAAAACTCTTGGTCGTGAGTTTGTGGTTCAAGTCAAAGGAACGGTGATTGAGCGTGAGGCTAAAAATAGTAACATTGCGACAGGAGACATCGAAATTTTAGTTTCTGAATTGATTATTCTTAATGCCGCTCTGACACCGCCATTTACGATTGAAGACGAAACTGATGGGGGAGAAGATATCCGAATGAAATACCGTTACTTGGATATCCGCCGAAATCCGGTAAAAAACAGTTTGCTTTTCCGCCATAAAGTGTCGATGGAAGTAAGAAAGTACCTTTCGGATCTGGATTTTTGTGAAGTTGAAACCCCTTATTTGATTAAATCTACTCCCGAAGGCGCGCGTGATTTCGTTGTTCCTAGCAGAATGAATCCAGGTCAATTTTATGCCTTGCCACAATCGCCTCAAACCTTCAAACAGTTATTGATGGTAGGCGGGATGGATAAATATTTCCAAATTGTAAAATGTTTTCGTGATGAGGATTTAAGAGCGGATAGACAACCGGAGTTTACCCAAATCGACTGTGAAATGGCCTTTGTGGAACAAGAAGATATTCTTGGTGTTTTCGAAGGGCTGACCCGTCATTTGTTAAAAGAAATAAGAGGCATCGAAGTAGATCAATTCCCAAGAATGACTTACGATCATGCGATGAAAACATACGGAAATGACAAACCTGACATTCGTTTCGGAATGGAGTTTGGCGAGTTGAATACCCTAGCCCAACATAAAGATTTTACTGTTTTTAATGCCGCAGAATTAGTGGTGGGTATTGCGGCTCCTAATTGTGGTAATTATACGCGTAAAGAAATTGACGCTTTAATTGAATGGGTAAAGCGACCACAAGTGGGTGCTTTAGGAATGGTATATGTTAAATGTAATGAAGACGGGACTTATAAATCATCAGTAGATAAATTTTATGATCAAGAGGATTTAGCAAAATGGGCACAAGCCACAAAAGCAAAACCTGGAGACATGATTTTTGTGTTGTCAGGTTCGGCAAATAAAACCAGAGCCCAATTGAGTGCTTTAAGGATGGAATTAGCAACTCGTTTAGGCTTAAGAATACCAACAATGTTTGCCCCTTTATGGGTGGTTGACTTCCCGCTTTTAGAATTTGATGAGGAAAGTGGTCGCTACCATGCGATGCACCATCCTTTTACGTCTCCAAAACCCGAGGATCTACATTTATTAGAAACCAATCCTGGAGCTGTTCGTGCCAATGCTTATGATATGGTTTTGAATGGAAATGAAATTGGCGGTGGTTCTATCCGTATCCATGACAAAGCAACACAACAGTTAATGTTTAAATATTTAGGTTTTAGTGATGCTGAAGCTAAAGAGCAATTTGGTTTCCTTATGGATGCCTTTCAATTTGGCGCGCCACCACATGGAGGATTGGCTTTTGGTTTAGACCGATTGGTTGCGATTCTAGGTGGACAAGAAACCATCCGCGATTTTATCGCTTTTCCTAAAAACAATTCAGGACGTGATGTAATGATTGATGCCCCTTCTGTAATTGATCAAAGTCAATTAAATGAGCTGCATATACAATTAAACGTTGTGTAGTTTATCGATTAAAAATGTTCGAAAACACTGAATATCAATATTTTTAGAAAAAAATAAGGGCAGAATGTTTTTCGTATTATATTTAAGTTTACATTTGCTCTATTATAAATTATTATTATTATTACAATGCGTACAGGAACAGTTAAATTTTTCAATGAATCAAAAGGTTACGGATTCATTACAGATGAAGAAACAGGAAAAGACATTTTCGTTCACGCTTCAGGTATTAGAGCTGAAGAGTTAAGAGAAGGTGACAGAGTAAGTTACGAAGAAGAAGAAGGTAGAAAAGGTAAAGTAGCGGCACAAGTTGCAGTTATTGAAGACTAAAAATATATATATTATTTTTGTTACCTAGAATTGTTAAAACGTTCCGATTGATTTCGGAACGTTTTTTTTTGGAGTTGATTCAAATAACAAGCGCATCATGGGATATTTGTTATTTATAATTAATAAAAATTACTATGTTTGGATAGGGTAATGAAAATGAAATTGTTTTTTATAATTGTTATTTAATTATTGAAAACATACCTTTGCAACCTATATAAAGGTTAAAAGTTAAAATTATGCAAACAAATCAGCTTAGTTACCTACCAATCCTGATGCAGCTCCTGCTGGCTGTTGGGTTTGTAGTGGGAACCATTATCGTTTCAAGCTTTTTAGGACCAAAAAGACGCTCTGTGGTTAAAGACGAGAATTTTGAGTGTGGTATTGAATCTGTCGGAAATGCCCGAATTCCTTTTTCTGTTAAATATTTTTTAGTGGCCATCTTATTTGTATTGTTTGATGTAGAGGTAATTTTCCTTTACCCATGGGCAATCAATTTCAAGTCATTAGGAATGGACGGAATGATCAAAATGGTCGTTTTTATGCTTTTACTTTTGGTAGGCTTTTTCTATATTGTCAAAAAGAAAGCGTTGGAGTGGGAATAAATTAATTACGAATTAGAAAAGCCAGATTCATTTGATGCTAATTTCTAAAGTATTCACAATTCATAATCTTAATTAAAGATGAGTAATTCAAACATAAAAATGGTAGAACCGCCTGAGGGTGTTGTTGGTGAAGGATTCTTCGCTACCAAACTCAATGACGTGGTTGGAATGGCTCGAGCCAATTCCCTTTGGCCATTGCCTTTTGCAACGTCTTGTTGCGGTATCGAGTTTATGGCTACGATGGCTTCGCATTATGATTTAGCCCGTTTTGGTTCTGAAAGAGTGAGTTTCTCTCCTCGTCAGGCCGATATGCTAATGGTAATGGGGACGATTTCTAAGAAAATGGCGCCTATTTTGCGTCAAGTTTATGAACAAATGTCAGAACCGCGTTGGGTTATTGCCGTTGGTGCTTGTGCTTCTTCAGGTGGTATTTTTGATACCTATTCGGTGTTGCAAGGAATCGACAAAGTCATTCCAGTTGATGTTTATGTGCCAGGATGTCCACCGAGACCTGAACAAATTGTGGATGGTGTAATGAAATTGCAGGAAATCGTTAGAAACGAATCAGTTAGAAGAAGAAGTTCTCCTGAATACCAAGAATTATTAGCTTCTTATAATATAAAATAATGGCTTTAGAGACAATCCATATTCAAGATAAATTAGTAGCAACATTTGGTTCAAGTGTTGCCCATTTTAATCAGGACAAAGACGTTTTTTCATTTGAAGTTGCCTCAGATAGCATCACGGCAGTTATTCTTTTCTTGAAAAATGAAGAGACTATGCGTTTTAATTTCTTAACGGATCTATGTGGGATTCACTACCCAGATAATGATGT
>CALQBR020000210.1 GCA_943328865.2 Sphingobacterium thalpophilum | reverse complement strand
TTAATTTATGGTATTGTTGAGGGAAGGTACAATTACAAAGTCATCAAGCAGCGCATTTTTTTTCCTGATTTACCAGATGCATTTGATGGGTTTACCGTTACCCATATTTCAGATATTCACAGTGGTAGTTTTGACAATCCTGATAAAATCGATTATGCCATTGACCTGATTAATAATCAAAATTCAGATATGCTTTTGTTTACAGGTGATATTGTGAATACGGATGCCAAAGAAATGTTACCCTGGATTCCTGCTTTCAACAAAATACAAAACCACGAGTTTGGTAAATATTCGGTACTAGGAAACCATGACTACGGGGAATATGTCACTTGGCCAACAGAGCAAGACAAGGAGGATAATTTTAATGCCATTAAAGATTTACACCAACAAATCGATTTTAAATTATTATTGAACGAGCATACTTTTATCCAAAAGGGAGATGATAAAATAGCCTTGGTAGGTGTGGAGAATTGGGGGCATAATTTTAAAAAAGCGGGTGATATTCAAAAAGCGGCGCAGCATTTAAGTAAAGCCGACTTTAAAATTCTGATGAGTCACGACCCGAGTCATTGGGAACATCAAGTGCAGCATGATGACAAGCATTTTCATTTAACCTTGTCTGGTCATACCCACGGCATGCAATTTGGAATTGAAATTCCAGGTTATTTCAAATGGAGTTTGGCACAATATGTATACAAACAATGGGCTGGATTGTATGAAAATAAAGGCAGGTATGTATATGTAAATAGGGGTTTTGGCTTTCATGCTTACCCCGGGAGGGTTGGCATTATGCCGGAAATAACGGTTATTGAGCTAAAAAAAGGGAAAAACATCGCGTAATTTTTTAAAATTGCTATATTTGTAGGATGACATCGATTTTTTGGAGTGTAATATAATTTAAAATTTTAGTTTTATGTCAAAATTTGGAGAACTTATAAACACACAATTACCTGTGTTAATTGATTTTTACACTGAGTGGAACGAACCTTCAGTTTCTATGCATCCCGTTATTAGAGATGTTGCTGCTGCTCTTGGAGACAAAGCAAAGGTCATTAAAATTGACATTGATAAAAATCAAGAATTAGCCGAGGCACTTCGCATCAAAGGCCTTCCCACTTTAATGATTTACAAAGAAGGTCAAATGATTTGGAGGCAATCTGGTGAACTTGATGCTAACACGATTATCGGAATGGTTCAAGAACAGTTCTAATCATTTCTTAGAAATTTCCTTAAAACTAAATTTTCAAACTCTTGTATTTATTTTGCGCTAAAAAAGACAACGTTTTTGGCAAAACATATTTCAAGTTTTCATAGGCTTTTACACTATCGTGAAAAACGATAATACTTCCTGACGCTACATTTCTCAAAACGTTTTCTAAACATTGTTCTGGAGAAATCTGTTGGTCAAAATCCGCGCTTAAAACATCCCACATAATAACTTGGTAGCCTTTGTCTCGTAAGGCTTTGGCCTGTGAAGGCTTTATCTTGCCGTAAGGTGGACGAAACAATTTGCTTTTATAGGCAAAGGCTTCAATAGCCTTTTCGCATTGTAGGGCATTTTGAACATAATCCATTTTATTGGTTTTCCATCCATTTAAATGATTGAAAGTGTGATTGCCTATCGCATGACCTTCCTGAAGAATTTTGGAGAAAATACTCGGGTGTTTCTCAATATTATTGCCAATGCAGAAAAATGTAGCTTTTGCTTCGTGTTTTTTTAATTCGGCCAAAACCCATTCTGTTATTTCTGGTGTTGGACCATCATCAAAAGTCAAATAGACCGCCTTCTCTTTATTTGGAATGGACCAATTATGCCTGAAAAAGATTTTTTTGATGAAGATGCTTGTTTTTACCCAATAGAAAATCATTAAAAGCCATATTTAAAAAAACCTGTCAATGACAGGTTTCTTATAATTTTAAAACTATTTTTTACTCGTTTTCGCGTCCAAAACGCGCGAACATTTTATTATAGCTATTGAAAGTAGGTTTGTTTTTATCATAAAAGGCAATATCACCTCGTTCTCTCATAACCGTCAATAAGCTGCGGTAACGCTCGATATCCGTAACGATGTCAATTGCAAGAGCACTTTGTTCAGAAGATTTCATATTGCTGAAAAACGTAAGATTTTCTTTGTATTTCGTTATCAATTGCTCCATGATTTGGCGTGCTTTTTGTTTTTCGCCAATAGCGTAATACCCACCAGCAAAGGGTTCCACCATGGTGTAGTAGTTGTAGTAATCCAACGGCATTTTGGTCATCGCTAAATCGATGATTTTTTTGGCCTTCCCCTTCTTGCCTTCATTGATTAATTGCTCCATTAACCGCGCCATGTTGGTTCTGTATGAAATACTGTTTTTTCGGGTTTCTACATCATGATAAATATTGAGACGCTCACCATTACCCCAATCCCATTTCATCACAATATCATACATCTTATCGGAATCAATCTGACCCATATCCAGTTGGCTTTCGGCTTTGTTAAGAGGCGTTTTAACCGGGACTAATTTATAAACCAAACCATCTAATTGAAGGTAATCCTTCATCCACAGATAATCTTCGTCAGCAAAAGCACCGCCTGTAAAATAAACTGGTCTTTTCCAATTGTTGTTGGCAATGACATCAAACATCATTACGCGGTTTTTGTATATTGCTTTTCCCTTAATATCAATATCGATGTAAGGCACGATAGAATCGTAATATTGCGGATTCACTACTTTGTTCTTAATGATGTTGTTTTTGTCAATAGGAATTCTGAGTTTATTAGTGGGGAAAAAATGGATTTTTTGTCCATTTTGCATTTCTAATATCGTTTGTGGATCATTACTTTTAATAAAACTCATGAAACTCTTAATGTCCCAACGGTTTTCAGTTATCGGATTGTGGATCACATAATCTAATTTGTCACCTACATATTGATTGTGGGTAAAAGAAATAGGCAAACCTTCAGATTGGTATGTTTTTGTTTTCATTTGATCGATATACCAATCGGTCATAAAAAGGCTGGTGTTTACAATTTTGATGTCTGTTCTTACCTTTTCGATTTCTTGGGCGTACCAAAGCGGGAAAGTATCATTGTCACCAATGGTAAACAAAATAGCATTGGGTTCACAGGAATTCAAATAATTCTTTGCCATAGCCACCGCGGTATATTTGTCAGAGCGGTCGTGGTCATCCCAGTTTTGTGATGCCATTAATACCGGAGCAACTAGGAGAGTAGAGGCAATCACAATTGGAGCCGCAATTTTTGGCTGTATGTAATTTCTTAAATATTCATAAATCGCATACACGCCGATTCCGATCCAAAGGGCAAAAACATAGAAAGATCCTACTAAGGCATAATCTCTTTCGCGGGGTTCGAAAGGCCTTTCGTTAAGATAAACCTTCAATGCCAATCCCGTAAATAAAAATAATACTAACAAGACATAAAAACTTTTTTGGTCTTTTTTAGCATGGTATAACAAACCGATGATCCCTAAAATAAACGGAAGGAAATAATACAAATTTCTACCTTTATTATTCAATACATCAGAAGGTAAATTGGCTTGTGAACCCAAACGGATTTCATCTATAAAGGTTATACCACTCATCCAATTGCCTTCAAGGCTGTCATATTTCCCTTGAACATCACTTTGTCTTCCAGTGAAGTTCCACATCAAGTACCTCCAATACATATAGCCAAATTGATATTCCAGCATAAAGCTCAAATTATCAACGGTGGTGGGTTTCTCGAT
>CALQBR020000209.1 GCA_943328865.2 Sphingobacterium thalpophilum | reverse complement strand
GCCCATTAAAGCGACATATTCCCCTTTATTAATCTCTAAATCAATACCTTTTAATACACGAACGGTTTCGCTACCGAGTGCAAAATCCCGTTTGATGTTCGTTATTTTAATTAATGGATTTGCCATTGAATTTGTTGGAGTAGTTTAATAATTACAGATTTTAAAAGTACAAAAGACTTTTGGATTAATTTGGTTAGTCGAAAGAATTTAGAATTCGATTCGCCTTTTAGGCACGAATTACAAAATGTTCTTTTTCCTGTTCGTATCTAAAAAAGACCAATCCCCATTGGAAAGTATCAATGGTAACAGTCACTTTTGGATGATCTTTGATGATTTTCCAAGCTGCTTCCATTTCTGGCGACCAATGAATGTCATCGAAAATCCATACCGTATCATTGGTGATGGTGGTTAGCAAATAGTCAAAATAAGCCAAAGTCGCTTCTTTAGAATGATTGCCATCGAAGTAAATGAATTGATAGTTGGTTGTCAAAGATTGCGGGGATTTTAGATAACCGCTAAATTCCGTTACCACGGAATCGATATTTTCGAAATTGAATTTTTGAAATTGCTCCTGCGCTTGTTTGGCAGTTTCCGGACAACCTTCAAGGGTGGTGATTTTTGCTTTTGCATTTCCTAAAGATAAAGCAGCTGAAGCCAAACCTAGCGAGGTACCAATTTCTAAGACCGTTTCGGGTTGAAAATAACGGACCAATCGAAATAATAATTCGGCCCGTCTTGAAGTAATTCCTGCCGTTTGAGCAATCTTAGAAATTATGCGGGTATTGGATTTAAACACTTTTGAACCCGCTCCAAAATCAGTAACTACTATCGTGTTATTGTTTTGTAAAAGGGATTTACGATAGGCTTTTAAAGGAGTATATTCTGGTTTTGATTTTTTGTCATACAAACATTTGGTAATCAAACTAAAGACGAATGGGGAATGAACGGCATGTTCGTTTTTAGAGTGCCAAAGGAATTGGAGATAGGCTTTTATTTGGAATAACATAGGAACTAAATCAAAAATGAATAATTGGAGGTGCGAAGATACAAAGTCCTTTAGAAATGGAAACGTTCTATACTTTAAATGGATTTAACGAATTGACTAGATTAAAAACCTTCTCCATCATTGAAATAGAAAGTTTTAGAATCACGTCCCCATCCAAAATTGATGATAAAATTAGTTAATGTGGCTTTGTCTAATAATATTCGCAATCCGACACCTGCGGCAGGCTGAAAGTATTGGAATAATTTCAGATTCCTGTCGGCATCACTAGCGGTAGTCATATTGGCAAACACGGTACCACTAATCATTTGATTTCGAAATAGAGGAAAACGGTATTCGGATTCAAAATACGCCAAATGAGTACCTCGAATAAGTCCTTGGGTATAGCCTTTTCCGCTGCGACTATTTTGATCCCAACCGATAGCAGGCAGGTTGAGATAGGGCAATTGGCCACTGGTTAAAAATTGCCCATATGCCCAAAAACCCAATACGTGTTGTTTATTGGTTTTACTCAACGGAATAAAATAGCGCGTTTCAGCTAGAAGAGTGCTGCTAGCTTGTTTGTTTTTCAATAAGGAAGGATTGAAGCGGTAATTTAGATTGACAAACAATCCTTTGTTTGTATTGATCATATTATCTCTAGTGTCATAGATAAGATTCATACTGAAACCGTTTACATAATATTTCTGATCATTGAAACCGTGTTTTTTGCTGTATTCATAATGGAAGGTGGTATTTCCATTTGCCAAATCTAAATTGAGGTCTTTGATATTAGTATAGCCATCAATGTGTATTCCAGTTCCTACATAAACGGATGGGAATATTTTACAGGAGATGGTTTGGTGAAATCTGATATAATCATAATTCATGGGTTCTTGTAGATTATTGAGATCGAAATCGGTCGCTGCATTGGAAGGGATAATATCAGAGCCTAGACCGAAAGTGGGTTGTGAAAAAATATAATAACGCCAGTCGCCACTCAAAAAAAAGTGGCCTTTATGGAGATACATGTTATTTTGAAAATAAGTGAGTACTTGTTTTTTAGTACTGTAAATACTTCCAGCGGTCAATGAGGAATACTTTCGATCCTTATTTTTTCTAAAGGCATACCGACTTAAAAGGCCAAAAGTATATCCATAAGCGGGTTGGTGTCCGAAGGTAGGAAAAACCAGAAGCATTTTGTTCTTTTGGGGCTTAAAACTAGTAGCAGTATCTTCTTTTTTGAAAATATCTAAAATTTCTTTTATTGGGATACCTTTATCTCCTCTGTTTTCCATCTGTGCAAAAGCAACATTGCAAAACAACAAAGAAAGGGGAATAAGGAATAGAAACCTTAGCATATAAATGTTTTAAAATTATCAGTTTCTTTTAAACCCAATTGGTAAATGCAATTTGTGTTTATAAAAGATGCTGCAAAAATAGGAAAGTAAATTAGGAATGCTGGTTTTTCCGGGTTGTTTTTAAGTGATTATTTAAAGGTTTTGATAGCGAAAAATTGACCGATTGTTTAAGAAGATCCCAAATAGGTACTATCTTGATTTTCGACTTTTAAGCCTATATTTGCGCTCTTGGTATTTTTATTAAAATCCCCACATTTTTTTATGATAAAGAAGGACGAATCAGCCTATAATAGCGTCATTACATCAGATGAAATTGACCGATGTATTGCGATAATGACACAATTGAATGCCGCTACAGATCAAATTTTTGATATTCCAAAAGAGCAACGAACAGCGCTAATTAAAGCGGCGGGTCAATTCTCACGCCCCGACCGAGCCGAGTTGGCAAAAAGAAAGAAGGATGGAAAAGCGATAGCCAAACGCAAACAAGAGAAAAAAGACCGAACAGCGCGCAAAGAAACCGGAATACGTTCCGCTCGTGAAGCGAGTATTTTTGTTGCGCCAAAACTGTTAGCATTACAAGACCTCGACAGCAAAGAACCTTTGGAACTCGAGACCCCTAGAAAGTGTTATGTTTGTAAAACGACCTTTACTAAGATGCACCATTTTTATGATTCGATGTGTACCGATTGTGGCGATTTTAATTATTCCAAACGTTTTCAAACTGCAGATGTAAAAGGACAAATCGCTGTGATTACCGGCTCACGATTGAAGATAGGATATCATATTACTTTAATGTTGCTCCGTGGCGGTGCCACCGTTATTGCCACGACTCGTTTTCCAGTGGATTCCGCTCTGCGTTTTAGTCAAGAACCCGATTTTATGGAATGGGGACATCGTTTGAAAATTCACGGACTCGATTTGCGTCATATACCTAGTGTGGAGATTTTTTGCAATTTTATAACACAAAAATATGAGCGCTTGGATATTTTGATTAACAATGCGGCACAAACCGTTCGTCGTCCTGCGGGATTCTATGCCCACTTAATGGAGAACGAAGAACGTTCGCTTAGTTCTTTGCCTAAAGAAGCCCAAGATTTATTGCGAGATCATCTGAACTGTTTGGATGAATTAAAAATGCTAACCTCAGGCGCTTCTTCTAACGAAAATATGCCAGTTACTTGGCACGGACCAGAACCCGGAATTGGCTTAAGGGCTTCGGCTAGATTGTCTCAGATCCCTTATTCTTTTGATAAGGCCTTAGTAGCCAATGAAGTTTTTCCGGAAGGGGAGTTGGATGCCGATTTGCAGCAAGTTGATTTACGAAAAACCAACAGTTGGCGATTGAAATTGGGACAAATAGAAACCACCGAAATGATTGAAGTGCAATTGGTGAATTCCGTAGCGCCTTTTGT
>CALQBR020000208.1 GCA_943328865.2 Sphingobacterium thalpophilum | reverse complement strand
CCCATCCCGAACAGAGAAGTTAAGCCCGCCTGCGCAGATGGTACTGCAGTTATGTGGGAGAGTATGTCGTCGCCTTTCTTTTGAAAAACCCTATTCCTATCCGAATAGGGTTTTTTGTTTTTTATAGGTGCAACGTGTCACTTCGTTCGATTCGTCGCCTTTCTTTTGAAAAACCCCAATCTGTAAAGATTGGGGTTTTTTGTTTTATATCCGTTTTATGGGATTGATCCAAAATTTTCGCTATTTAAATTCAGTTCTGACTGCTCAAAATCAATTACTTTTAGTTTATTTGTATTTTCCTAAAGGAATCAATTTCATTTTAACTCTAACGATTGAAAAAAAGTGCCCTACTCCTTTTATTCCTTTTTAGCACCCTAGCTGCATTGGCGCAGATAGAACCTATTGCTGTCAATGCTGAAAACATCATTACCAAGCACCATTTTTCTGTGAAAGACGGAATGGCGGCAAGGGAAGTTTTTTCTGCCGCTGAAGACAAAGAAGGCTTTATGTGGTTCGGCACTAGTAATGGTTTGTGTCGATACGATGGAAATTCCTTTAAAACATTTACCAAACAAAATTTCGGGCTATTATATAATGAAATTGCTTCCCTTTCTATTGATGAAAATAACCATTTGATTATTGAATTTTATGACAAAAGCTTATATTATAAAAAGAAGGGTGCAATACAAGTTTTAGATTTAAACAACTATACTTTACAAACCTTGGCAAGTACATATCCGAAGTTACCCTTTAAAACTAAAGATGTTGTTTGGATTGCTAATGATGACAATAAAAATATACTTTTTGTAACCGCCAGCCCTTTTCAAGTTTGGAAGTATACGGCTACAAAAGGGTTTAAGTTACTGGGGGAATTAAGCACCTGGAATGCAAGTATAAAGTTAGGCGAATCAGTAAATCCAGCCATTCCTATTTTTGCGGTAGTTCAAAACGGTAGTTTTGTTTTGAAGAAACAGGGTTGTCCCAACTATTTAATTACGGATGTTGCGCTTATTCCTTTTCCCAACAAACGGGAAGAAGTTTTTTATGCGATTACGAAGGACAAGTCAGTTCTGTTTTACAATACAATTTCTAATGCGATTTCCAAAAGTAAATTTCCGGGTGTTATTCATAGTTTTGCCACACCAAATCCTGAAGTATTTTTGCATTTATCCCCTGTAGTTAATTATTCATGGTTGTTCCCTGCTCCGCATTCCGATGCCGCTAATTTTATCTTTAATTTAAAAAAAGGAATTTATTTATACGATGATAAAAAGGCTATTTTGATTGCCAAACCCGAAGAGCTTAAAAAATATATTGATTTTAATATTTTTTCAACATTCAAAGATAGCAGAGGCATTCGCTGGTTATGTACCAATTCAGGCGTGTTTCAAATTAGTATCGAACCCAATTATTTCAGCAGTTATTTTTCGACACAACAAACAACAAAGCTCCCTTATAATCAAGCGAGAGGCATTTATGTAGACAATGATTTTGATGGAAATACCAATAAAGCGACCACTACTTTATATGCCAATGTGTGGCAATATTTATGTGTTTCTAAAGAAACGTTAAACAGCACAAAAGTATCTTATGCCACCAATAAATGTCCTTATAATGCTTTAGTAAAACATAAGAATAAATTTTACATTGGTGGTGTTGATAATATTTTTGAATATGATCCGACTCATAACAAAACACTGGAAATGGGTGTTTTTGGAGAAAATCGGGAAGGTAGTTATATATGGTCGTTAGCGGCTGTGTCCGATAGTATTCTTTTAGCAGGACATATTAAAGGGTTAAGTCGGTTTAATATTTTGTCCAAAAAAAGCAGCCCGTTAAAATATGCTTCTTTCAAAATTCCAAAGGCTGAAAATGTCTATCGTTTTGTGCAAACCAAAACCAAAGGGCTGGTTGCAGTGGCTGAAAACGGACTGTATTTAATCGATAAAAACAATACGGTAGTAGATTATTACGGCAGCTTGGTTAGCGATAAATCCCACCATCTTCCTATCGCTACTATATATGATATGCAGGAAGATAAAAATGGCATTTGTTGGATTGCGACCAATGGGGAAGGCTTGTTTCGTTGGGACTGGCGACAATCCGGTACTGGTCAAACTATTAAAATCAAACAATTCACCACAAAGGAAGGACTGCCTTCTATGGTGCTTTATCGCATTGAGGAAGATGAAGCGAACAATCTCTGGATTGGCTCCTATAATGGGTTATTGCGTTTTAATACGATCAATTTTTCTACTTATACCTATACGACAGATGATGGGTTAACGCACAACGAATTCAATAGAACGGCTTCCTTTAAAGCGGCCGATGGGAAGCTGTATTTTGGAGGATTGGATGGGGTTAATGCATTTGATCCAAAAAAATTAATGGAGAGCGATACTAAAAATGAGCCGTCGCTACAAATGATTGCCTTGCATCAGTTTTCTGGGAAAGCAAACAAATTATTGGATGTTTTGATCGCTTTTAATCAAACTAAAAAAATAACATTAGCCCCATGGGATTCTTTTTTGACCTTAGAGTTTCAGTTGCTCGACTTCAAGGATCGCAAACATTTATATGCTTATAAAATCGAGGGGATAGATACCGATTGGAATTATATAGACGAAAATAGTATTCGACTCAGCGGGTTGCCTTATGGCGAATTTAAAATGCATCTCAAAGCGCAATTGGCCAACGGGCAGTGGAATAGCAAGCCTATTGTTTTTCCAATCATTGTGTTAAAACCTTTTTATTTACAACTTTGGTTTCCAATAGCTTTGGTTTTGTTAATCATCGGCGGAATTATTTTTTACTACCGATTCCGAACCCATCAACTCCACAGGGAAAACCAACGATTGGAAGTAAAAGTAAATGGCCGAACGGCAGAATTGAAAAAATCATTAGCAGACCGAGAACTCTTGCTTACAGAAATTCACCACCGGGTAAAAAACAATTTGCAAGTTATCAGTGGCTTACTCGAATTGCAAAAAGAGCAATTAACCGATGAAAATGCCAAAAAGTCTTTTACCGAAGCACAAAGTCGGGTGGGTAGTATTGCCTTAATTCACCAAAATTTATATCAAAATGAAAACTTAGGAAGCATTGAATTTTGTTCTTTTGCAAGGGATTTGTTGAGTAAAGTGGCCGAGTTGTTAGAAAACCAAAACCAGCCTGTTGCCTTTACGCTTGACAAAAAAGAAGTGTATTTTGATATTGACACCGCGGTCCCTTTAGGGCTAATTCTAAACGAGTTATTGACCAATTCCTATAAGCATGCTGCAAAAAGAGGCCTAGAAAATAAAATTGGCATTAACATAAATGTTTTGAATCGTGGCCAATACGAACTGGTATATAAAGACAACGGACCAGGCATAAAGAGAGCGGTTGATTTTGATACATCTACCTCGTTGGGATTAAAACTAATCAAGGGTTTAGCCAAGCAGCTATATGGCACCGCGAGTTACCAGTTTGAAAACGGAAGTGTTTTAACCATCCAATTTAAAGATGTAGCAGCACGGAATGAATAAAATAAAATCAAATCAAATGACTTCAATTAAAATAGCCATTGTAGAAGACGAAATGATTATCGCGGAAACCATTGTTTTGGCTTTAGGAAAGTTAGGCTATGGCGTCGCTTGGACTGCTGGCAACTATGAAGAAGCGATCACGATGATGGCTCAAATCCCTCCCGATTTAGTATTACTGGACATTAATCTGGGTGCTAAAAAAGACGGAATTGACCTGGCTTTCGAAATAAAAGAAAGTT
>CALQBR020000207.1 GCA_943328865.2 Sphingobacterium thalpophilum | reverse complement strand
GACAATTCTGTTACATCTTCGATTACGGCATTGAATTTTTCTCGGGTAGTTTTGTAAATTAAATCTTCTTTGTCTTTTCGCAACATCGGTTTGTTCGTAGGAATTTCTACTACATCCAATTTGTAAATTTGCCAAAGTTCTCCCGCTTCTGTAACCGCTGTTCCAGTCATACCGCCTAATTTGCTGTACATTCTGAAATAATTTTGTAAAGTTACCGTTGCAAAAGTTTGTGTGGCGGCTTCAATTTTTACATTCTCTTTCGCTTCAATGGCTTGGTGTAAACCATCTGAATAACGACGACCGTCCATAATACGACCGGTTTGCTCGTCTACAATCATGATTTTATTGTCCATGATTACATATTCTACATCTTTTTCAAAAAGAGAATAAGCTTTAAGTAATTGCGTTAAAGTATGAATTCGTTCGCTTTTAATGCTGAAATCTTGAAATAAGCGTTCTTTTTCTTCTGCTTCAGCATCTTTGTCTAATTTTTTCTTTTCGATAGTTGCAATTTCAGTTCCGATATCTGGAAGTAAAAAGAAATTGCTATCGGTATCTTTAGATAGGAATTCGATTCCGTTATCTGTTAATTCAACTTGGTTGTTTTTTTCTTCAATTACAAAATACAACGCTTCATCCACTTTGTGCATGTCCCGTTTGTTATCTTGTAAATATTGATTTTCTGTTTTTTGAAGCAATTGTTTGATTCCTTCTTCACTCAAGAATTTGATTAAAGCTTTGTTTTTTGGTAAACTTCTATACGATCTCAATAAATTGAAACCACCCTCTTTTGTATTTCCCTCTTTAATTAATCTTTTGGCTTCTGTTAAAAAGCCATTGGCTAATTGCCGTTGTAAATTAACTAAATTTTCAATTTTTGGTTTTAATTCATTGAATTCATGACGGTCTCCTTGTGGAACTGGACCAGAGATAATTAATGGGGTTCTGGCATCATCAATTAATACCGAATCGACCTCATCGACAATCGCGTAATTGTGCTTTCTTTGTACCAAGTCAGCAGGGGAGTGCGCCATGTTGTCTCTTAAATAATCAAAGCCAAATTCATTATTGGTACCATAAGTAATGTCTGCTTCGTAGGCCTTTCTTCTGTTGTCAGAATTGGGTTGGTGGTTGTCAATACAGTCAACCGTCATCCCGTGAAATTCAAATAAAGGAGCTTTCCAAGTACTATCTCGTTTGGCTAAGTAATCATTTACGGTTACCAAATGCACCCCGTTTCCAGTTAGGGCATTTAAGTAAAGGGGCAAGGTAGCTACTAATGTTTTTCCTTCCCCAGTTTGCATCTCGGCGATTTTTCCATTGTGAAGCACCATACCACCAATCAGCTGTACATCGTAATGTACCATATCCCAGGTGATTTCTTTTCCGGCAGCACTCCATGAATTCGCCCAAACAGCCTGATCTCCATCAATGGTGATGTAACTTTTAGTAGCGGAAAGTTCACGGTCTTTAGCAGTTGCTGTAACTTTTATAGCGGTATTGTCTTTGAATCTTTTGGCGGTTTCTTTTACTACTGCAAAGGCTTCTGGAAGTAGGTCATTTAAGGTTTTTTCAGAAATATCATAAGCCTCTTTTTGTAAGGCATCTATGGCAGTGTAAATATCTTCTCTTTTGTCGATATCGGCAATTGCTTCTACTTCGAGTTGCAAAGCAGCAATTTTTGTGTCTTTATCTGCGCGGGCTTGTTTAATCTGTTCTTTAAAATAAGTGGTTTTAGCTCTTAATTCGTCGTGAGACAATGCGGCTAAAGCAGTTTCGAATGCCTTAATTTTAGTGATATTTCCTTGTAAGGCTTTGACGTCATTTTGAGACTTGTCTCCAACAAAAACTTTAAGGATGCTGTTTATGAAACTCATAATATGATTTTATATATTCAATTTAAAATAATCTACGCAAATTTAACCAAAAAAAAAGCCTCTGACGAGACTTTTTCATTGTTTTTTAATATTCATCCTCATTCCAAAGATAATCTTCGTCAGTAGGATAATCCGGCCAAATTTCTTCCATTGATTCGTATATCTCACCTTCGTCTTCTATGGATTGCAGGTTCTCTACCACTTCTAGTGGTGCGCCAGCTCTAATAGCGTAGTCGATAAGTTCATCTTTGGTCGCAGGCCACGGTGCATCGCTTAAATAAGATGCTAATTCTAATGTCCAATACATTTGATATCGATTTTTAGTTATGCAAATAATAAAATTTTTACTGAAAAAGTCAAGTAAAAATTGATTTATTTTTCAAAATAATAAGAACGTCGGTTTTTTAGGTATTTCAACCCTGTTAATTAAAAAAAAACAGTTGCTTTTTTCATTAAAAGAGTAGAAAATAAGGTCTCAGTAGTCTAATGATTCATTCAAAATTATTGAATTTTTATGCTAACCGATTTCCAATATTTGCTTCAAAAGTATAAGCGTTTAATCCTTTCTAGGAATCCATTTTACTTCTTCAGCGTTGAGGTCGTGAGACAACTTTCGTGCCAATACAAAAAGATAGTCAGAAAGTCGGTTGAGGTACTTTATCACCAACACGTCTGTGGGTTCCATGTCATTCAAATGAACGGATAAGCGCTCCGCACGGCGACAGACACAACGGGCAATATGACAATATGACACAGTGGTGTGTCCTCCAGGAAGTACAAAGTGTGTCATTTGCGGCAATGATTGCTCCATGTCATCGATTTCGTTCTCAAGTAATTCAATATCGCCCTCGATTATTCTTGGAATATTTAATCGTGGTTTGCCACTTTTTAATATTTCTTTCTCTGGCGGAGTGGCTAAAATAGCCCCAACAGTAAACAAACGATCTTGAACCTGAATTAGGATTTCTTTGTAATGGAAATTAATATCCTGATCGCGAATCAAACCAATGTGCGAATTGAGTTCATCAACGGTTCCATAACTTTCAATTCTAATATGGTGTTTGGGTACACGAGTACCGCCAAATAAGGCTGTAGTTCCAGTGTCTCCCGTCTTAGTGTATACTTTCATTTTTATAAGTTGTTTTGAAAAGGTCTGGTTGTTGGTGATTTAATAACCGTAACCGAATATTTTATTTTACAGTATCGCTTTCAATGATTCCATCACGCAAACGAATAATTCTATGGGCATAAGCGGCTATTTCTTCTTCGTGGGTAACTAATATCACCGTATTTCCTAATTGATGGATGTCGCCAAATAATTTCATGATTTCTTCCGATGTCTTACTGTCTAAGTTTCCAGTGGGTTCATCGGCCAAAATAATAGAAGGATTGTTTACCAATGCCCTTGCAACTGCTACCCGTTGCCGTTGTCCCCCCGAAAGTTGGTTGGGTTGGTGGTCCATCCGATCAGCTAATCCCACTTGACTAAGTACTTCTTCGGCTCTTTTTTTTCGTTCTGATTTAGAAAAACCAGCATAAATCATCGGCAAGGCGACATTGTCTAAAGCAGTGGTTCTAGGTAAAAGATTGAAAGTTTGAAAGACAAAACCGATTTCCTTATTGCGTATTTCAGCTAATTCGTCATCTTTCATTTGACTGACGTCTTTTCCATTCAAAATGTAGTTTCCTGAAGTAGGGGTGTCCAAACAACCCAAGAGGTTCATTAAAGTAGATTTTCCAGAACCAGAAGGGCCCATTAAAGCGACATATTCCCCTTTATTAATCTCTAAATCAATACCTTTTAATACACGAACGGTTTCGCTACCGAGTGCAAAATCCCGTTTGATGTTCGTTATTTTAATTAATGGATTTGCCATTGAATTTGTTGGAGTAGTTTAAT
>CALQBR020000206.1 GCA_943328865.2 Sphingobacterium thalpophilum | reverse complement strand
ATATGAAATCCATTGTAAAAACACATATGGAGGAAGAAAAACTACCTCGTTATATGGTTCAAAAAGCTATTGCACTTTTACCCGCATTAAAACGCTGGAAAACAAATAACAGAATCATTTAACTATTATTATTTCTCTAAACGGCAGATGACTACATTATAATCCTTCCCCATCAATAAGCTTTAAACAAAGTCTCGGGTACGACTCACAAAATGATGAACGTGTTTAATGAGGAGAAATGTTAGGCGATATGAATGGGATTGTCCGTGATCAAAGGATTGCTATAAGAGTATGGAGAAGACCGCTTTATGGATTTGTCGCTTTCAGGATCAGGTTTTTTTGAGAGCGGCCATATCGGGTATCCGATCTATTATTGAAGTGATCACCGTCAATTTCAGTTTTCAGTCCATGAATCTGATTGGAAATAATTCAGCTATTTGCTTCATATGTCAAGTAGACAATTACCTATTTCTAAAATTATCCGAATGAAAGAAAAAACGTGGGGATTCTCTGAACCCTAGGCATATTATAGCCAAAGTAGAAACATAAAAATAACTCAGTGAAATTGAATTGTTTAAATCATTAATTATCAAAATAATTAATGATTTCAGAAGTTACAAAAGTCCCTTTAAGGGATCGTATTGACATTAATTGAATTAAGTGTGTGTCCTCAAAAACAAAAGAAATTCAATTTCCTCAAACAAAAACCATAGCAATACAAACAACTGAATAAAAAACAAGTATTCCGATACAAACAGCAAAAAATAGCATACCCCATTTGAAAGTCTCTCTAATAGAAAACAGAATTGCTACTGACAACATAATTACCTTTCAAAAATTAAGGAAACTGGGAATGATGATACTATCATCAAAGCAGAAATTGAACAAGTTGTAGGGTAACTATGACTAAATCCAATAGAGCGATTCCTCATTATTGCATGCAGAAAAATATCGATTAATGGGGTAATTTATCTTTTATCAAACCATAAATAAAAGTACCTACAATCGCTCCAAAAAGTACTAAAATTAGAGGCCAGAAACCAGCTCCAAGTAATATAAAGATAGGTCCTGGGCAAGCCCCTACCATAGCCCAACCTAATCCAAAAAACACACCACCAACCCAATAGCGAATAGAGCCTGATTCTTTATCCAAAATAGTTATAGGCAAACCTCTGAAATCCTTTATATTTTTTCTTTTAATAATCTGAATTCCCACAAGACCTGTAGCAATGGCAACCATAATAATTCCGTACATGTGAAAGGATTGAAATAGAAACATTTCATAAATTCTGTACCAAGAAACAGCTTCCGATTTTGTCAAAACAATTCCGAAAACAAAACCCACGAATAAAAATCTAAACACATTCATAATTAAAAAAGTAAGGGTAAAATAAAATGTGCCATTATCAATCCGCCAACAAAAAATCCGATAACCGCTTTTAAAGAAGGGATTTGTAAATTACTTAAACCAGAAATAGCATGTCCGGAAGTACATCCGCCTGCATAACGAGACCCAAAACCTATCAAAACACCTCCCGTAATTAATAAAAGTATCATTCTTGGCGATTGAAAAATATCTTTTCCAAACATCGCATCTGGTAATAACTTCCCGTTTGGAGCATCAATCCCCAATTGTGCTAATGATTCTATTGTTTTGGGATTAATAGCGACATTAGAAGGATCGCTCATAAAATGAACTGCTACAAAACCACCAAACATCGCTCCTGCCAATACTATCAAATTCCAACGCTGTGATTTCCAATCAAAATCAAAAAAAGGAACATATTTACCCGCTCCAGCAATGGAACACAAGGACCGAAGATTAGAGGACACTCCGAAAACTTTTCCTAAATAAATTAGGGATAACATTATTATTCCAATTAAAAAACCTGAAAAATACCAGGGCCATGTTTGTGAAATAAAACTCATATCGATTATTTTTTTAGCAAAAATAGTATCTTTATATCATAAAATCAGAAATAAAACAATTGACTAATGAAAATCTATGCCATCTCCATACTTTTTTTTGTGGTAACGCTATTCGCCTCTTGTGTAAGCACAAAATCTACTTTAAAAAATGTAGATGACAATGCGCCTATTCCAAAGCTGACCAAAGACAATACTTTTGTGATTACCGAATACAGTAAAGATTCTAAATATGGTTATCACCCTGATTATCCCATCAACCTATTTTACAAAAATACATTTAATGTAACCATCAATCAGCAGCGCTATTTGAATGCCTTGGCGGGGCCTAATGGTGAGCTCTTATCCTTTAAAAAATTAGAAAGCTGCTGTCCTTTTCCGACGAAAAGATGTGAAATGGGTGCTGGCTTTTTAGAGGTTTATGAAGTTCGCTGGGAAGGAATACAACAACCAATTCGGTTGTATTTAAATATTTACGAAAAAGGGGTTTTGATGGCCCCAATTGGATTGAGTATAAAGCAAAAATAAATCGCCTCCAAAAAGCCCTAGCCCAAATAGCAGCGGTATCCTTTTTTGTTTCCTTTAAAACAAAAAGATACAAGCGTATAGCTGGAAATAGCTAAAAAAAATAAATCTTAAACATCATTCCTAAACCGGAATTCCTAATTACCTTTGTGGCTTTAAAGAACACAAAACATGAATATCAATACTATTCCTCTAATCAAACATACTGAAAGCGGCAATTTTTTTCTACTTGCTGGACCTTGCGCCATTGAAGGTGAAGAAATGGCAATGAGAATCGCTGAAAAACTAATAGGTATTACCGACAAATTGGAGATTCCATTTGTTTTCAAAGGATCGTTCAAAAAAGCAAATCGTTCCCGAATTGACAGTTTCTCAGGAATTGGAGACGAAAAAGCGTTGAAAATTTTACGCAAAGTTTCAGAAACCTTTAACGTGCCTACTGTTACTGATATCCATACTAATGAAGATGCGGCAATGGCTGCTCAATATGTAGATATCCTACAAATACCAGCGTTTTTAGTGCGCCAAACAGATTTGGTAGTGGCAGCTGCCCATACAGGAAAAGTGGTAAACCTAAAAAAGGGGCAATTTATGAGTCCCGAAAGCATGAAACATGCGGTACAGAAAGTACTGGATTGTAACAATCAAAATGTGATGGTTACTGATCGCGGAACCATGTTTGGCTATCAGGATATGATTGTAGATTTCAGAGGTATTCCTACAATGCAACAATATGCCTCCACTGTTTTGGATGTAACCCATTCCCTACAACAACCCAACCAAACTGCAGGTGTCACCGGCGGAAGGCCTGATATGATTGAAACCATAGCTAAAGCCGGAATTGCCGTTGGTGTTGATGGAATTTTTATCGAAACTCATTTTGACCCTGCCAATGCCAAAAGTGATGGAGCCAATATGCTACATCTTGATTATTTTGAAGCACTCATGACCAAATTAGTTGCTATAAGAAAAACGATTAACACTTTTTAAAACAATTCCTAATGCGCTCCCATTTTCTACTAATACTCTTAACTCTTTTTTTATTTTCTAATCATAGTTTTAGCCAAACAAAACCTATTGAAAAAGAAAAATATACTGCCCATAACAAAGGGAAATTCTTTTTTTATTGGGGTGGGAATCGCGATTATTATACTGAATCTGATATTACTTTTAAGGGGGACAATTATAATTTCACCCTCAATGATGTTAAAGCACATGACAAACCACAAGGTTGGCATATTGATTATTTGAACCCAACAAGAATGACCATTCCCCAAACGAACTTTAGAATGGGTTACTATATTAGCGACAAATACAATATTTCATT
>CALQBR020000205.1 GCA_943328865.2 Sphingobacterium thalpophilum | reverse complement strand
TTTTGGCTTTCTAAAAATTCACGGGCTATCCTTGGCCCGATGGTGTCATCACCTTGATGGAATTTACTGTCGGCTATATCATGCAGTAAAGCTGCTAATTTTACAACCACCACATCCCCATTTTCCTTTTCAAGAATAGAGAGCGCATTATTATAAACACGCTCAATATGAAACCAATCGTGTCCGCCTTCAGCATGGTCGAGTTGTTGTTTTACAAAAAGGATGGTCCGGTTGATAAGGTCGTTCGTATCCATTAATAGGTCTTTGTTAATTTGGTTTGTTCATTTGGGAGGGCATTCAAAAAAAATGTTGAATTCTAAAGTTTCTTGACTTCAAAATTCAACATTTAAAATAATCTTTTTCTAGATTAAACTCTAGCAGGTTCTACCCATTTAAAAATATGAGCTTCCTCAGGAATGACTATCCTTTCAGATATTCTTGCCATTCTTGCTGGCAGTTTCATCAAATAATCACGGGCTTTTTCAGCCTCATCGGTCAAACCAGAAATTTTATCAATTTCCCATTTGTCGATTAGTTTTTGCATAATTTCTACATAATCATTAGCCGTATAAACGCCAATTCTTTGTGCAGAATCTGAAAATTGTTCAAAGGCAGAGCTGATTTTATTTCCTGTCTCTCTTAAAAAATGAGCTGGCATCACAATTTTATGTTTCATCATATAATTAAAAGCCAACATCATTTCACTTGGATCAACTTTGAAAATTTCGGTGATAAATTGACTGTATGCATGGTGGTGACGCATTTCATCCCCAGCAATCATCTTACACATCTTAGACAATTTATGATCTCCATAATTTTTAGCCAATTGTGAAACCCGATTGTGAGAGACATAGGTGGCCAATTCTTGGAAACTGGTATATACAAAGTTCTTATACGGATCTTTTCCCGTTCCAATATCAAAACCATCATTAATTAAATGTTGGGTAGTAATTTCTACTTCACGCATATTAACACGCCCTGACAAATACAAATATTTATTCAATACATCGCCATGACGGTTTTCCTCACCGGTCCACTGACGTACCCATTTAGACCAACCATTGCGTTCTAAATTATCGACACCTTCCACTTCCATTAGCCATGATTCATAGGTTGGCAAGGCTTCTTCCGTAATGGTATCACCCACCATTGCTACCCAAAAATCATATGGTAAATCTTTTGCGATTTCTCGTAATTCTTTCACTTCCTCAAAAAAAGTGTCACTCTCTGAATTAGGTAAAAAATCGCTAGGCTGCCAAATTTTCTCAACAGGAATTAGGTATTGATCCACAAAAGTGTCAATCTTGTTTTCTAGAAATTGCATCACTTCCAGACGCATGTTTTTTATAGACATAATGCTGTTTTTTAAAATTTAATTCCTTCTACAATTGCCGTCTGGGTTTTACTCATGATTTCCTCAAAAGTAAAATCTTTAACTGCCATGGGTTTATGGACTGTAAAGGTAAGGCGATTTCCTAAACCAAGAGGAAAAAATCCGTACTTAAACAATTTCCATGAGTTATTAATGCTCACTGGAACGACATAAGCTGAAGGGGCATACCTACACAATATCTTCAATCCACTTTGTGCAAATTCCTTCGGTGCGCCTGTTTTGGTTCGGGTTCCTTCTGGAAAAATAACTGCCGAACGTTGGTGCCGTTCAATATATTCAGCCATTCCTTTTATAAGAGGAATCGCCTGTTTAGGATCTTTTCTATCAATTAGTACCGAACCGCCATGTCGTAAATTATATGATACACTTGGGATTCCCTTTCCTAACTCTTTCTTACTGACAAATTTAGGATGAAAGCGTCTGAAAAACCAAACAAATCCCGCAATATCATACATACTTTGATGATTGGACACGAAGATAATCGGAACCCCTTTCGGGATAAGTTCCCTATTTTCGATTTTATAAGTAGTCCCTAAAAGATGTACAATTCGTATCAAGATGCAATTTAAATAGTCAACACTTTTCTTATGTGCCTGATAACCAAAAACATTGAGAGAAATCCATTGAATAGGATGAAAAATGATTATCGCTGACAAAAATAAAATATAGCAGACCAGAGAAATGGGATACGAGATAATTTTTTGCATAACTAAATTATAATGAGACAAAAGTACGGAATATATTTTTCTTATTAAATCATGAAATCGCTTTGATTTTCAAATCATAAAAGCCAATTAAGTTTAATGTCAAACTATAGGTCGGCTAAAAAATGGAGAAATCCCATCTGAAAAACCTAAAATCTTTGTTTTATTCTGGGTATTGGTATTCCAAAAAAAGAAGTATTTTTACTAAAAAATAAGCGCGATAAATAAATGAAAGTAAAGATGAGTTCAGACAAAGAAAAAGGAAACCCAGAAAAAGAATCCAAGCTAAAAGCCTTACAATTAACGCTTGACAAATTAGACAAAACCTACGGAAAAGGAACCGTAATGAAAATGGGGGACAAAGCCATTGAAGAAGTGGAAACAATTTCTTCAGGATCTTTAGGACTGGATTTAGCCCTTGGTGTAAATGGTTATCCAAAAGGAAGAATTATAGAAATCTATGGACCAGAATCTTCTGGAAAAACGACCTTAACCCTTCATGCTATTGCCGAAGCTCAAAAAGCAGGTGGAATTGCTGCTTTCATCGATGCCGAACACGCTTTTGATAGAAATTATGCCGAGAAATTAGGGGTTGATATTGAAAACTTAATTATTTCTCAACCAGATAATGGCGAGCAAGCATTAGAAATTGCCGAAAACTTAATCCGTTCTGGTGCAATTGACATTGTCGTGATTGACTCGGTGGCTGCTTTAACGCCAAAAAGTGAAATTGAAGGTGAAATGGGTGATTCTAAAATGGGATTACACGCTCGTTTAATGTCACAAGCTCTAAGAAAATTAACCGGAACCATCAGCAAAACAAATTGCACCGTATTTTTTATCAATCAGTTGAGAGAGAAAATCGGAGTAATGTTTGGAAATCCTGAAACCACAACAGGAGGAAATGCCTTAAAATTTTATGCTTCGATTCGTTTAGATATTCGTCGTTCTTCTCAAATCAAAGATGGCGAAAATGTTATTGGAAATAGAACTAAAGTTAAAGTGGTTAAAAATAAAGTAGCTCCCCCATTTAAAGTAGCTGAATTTGATATCATGTATGGAGAAGGGGTTTCTAAAACAGGAGAAATTTTGGATTTAGCCGTTGAATTTGAAATTGTAAAAAAAGCCGGTTCTTGGTTTAGTTATGGCGAGACCAAATTGGGTCAAGGCCGTGATGCCGTGAAATCGCTAATCAAAGACAATCCAGAATTGGCTGAGGAGTTAGAACAAAAAATAAAGGCGCAAATCAAAGAAAATAACGCTTAAAATGAAAATCCCGTTCGCTAAAAAGCCAACGGGATTTTTTATTTTGATTCCAATCCTTGAAAAGAACTTTTAAAAAGCAGGGCTTTTTTCAGTATTGAAAGCTAATAGTTGCTCATGAATTACTTGTCTAACTTGCTCTTTCATTTCTTTTCGGTCAACCAAGGTTTTGCCTTCGGTTTCTACCAAAGGGTGTATTTTGACCCGCATAATCCCTGGACTTCCACTAAAGAAAGTATACGAGAAACGCTTTTTGTTATCGGCAAAGGACATCGGAACAATCGGGATTTGATGTTCAATCGCCAATCGAAAAGCACCATCTTTGAAATCGTCCAATACAATAGATTCATCGTTAGGAACCCCTCCTTCAGGAAAAATACAAATACTCAACCCTTGATTTAATCTTTGTTGTGCACGGTTAAACACTGCCATTTTACTTTTCGAACTGTT
>CALQBR020000204.1 GCA_943328865.2 Sphingobacterium thalpophilum | reverse complement strand
TATCTAAAAGTATGCGAAATATCATGAACAGAAAAACTTTCAAAATAACTTTTAATCAGAATTTTAGAGAAGTGATTGCTAATTGTCAAAACATCAAACGTGATGGCCAATATGGCACTTGGATTACTAATGATATGATCGATGCCTATTGTAAGCTTCATGAATTGGGCATTGCCAAATCAGTTGAGGTATGGCAAGAAGGGGTTTTGGTTGGTGGCTTATACGGGGTTGATTTGGGGCATATCTTTTGTGGAGAAAGTATGTTTTCTAAAGTTTCAAATGCTTCAAAAACGGCCTTTATTTCTTTGGTAGCCCAACTCAAAAGTGAAGGGTATAAGTTGTTGGACTGTCAAGTTTACAATGACCATCTCGCTAGTTTGGGCTGTAGGGAAATTGAAAGAGAAGTATTTATGGATATTTTAAAGTCCTAGATTGTTTTTTATTTTCCAGCAATTTTCTATGTGTTCTTCAACAATTCCAATGGCCTGCATATAGGCATATACTACCGTGGAGCCTACAAATTTGAATCCTCTCTTTTTTAGATCTTTGCTGATGCTGTCAGAAAGTGTTGACGTCGACGCAATATCCTTTACAGTTTTTGGATGGTTTACAATTGGAATACCATTCGTATATCGCCAAATATAATTGGAGAAACTTCCAAATTCTTCTTGTACCTTCATAAAGGCAGCTGCATTTGAAACCGTGGATCTTATTTTTAATTGATGGCGAACAATCCCAGGATTCTGCATTAATTCTTGGATTTTTGTTTCTCCGTATTGCGCAATTTTTCTATAATCAAAATGGTCAAATCCTTCACGGAAATGTTCTCTTTTCTTTAAAATGATAATCCAGCTCAATCCCGCTTGGAAGGTTTCTAAAATCAATAATTCAAATAATCGTTGATCATCGTATACGGCAACACCCCATTCTTCATCATGGTATTTTTCATAAACAGCATTGCCAACACACCATTGACATCTTATTATATTATCCATTCTATTTTTATTTCAAATATAGCTGCAAAAGGATTAATCTCAAAATGGATAAATGAAGTAAATAGTTTTTAAAATCGGTATGTGAAGTAATCGATGGTATTAAATTCTTGGAAGTCGGAGCTTTATTTGCTGAAGTTTATTGATACTATAATTTACGTTCTGCCATATAGGTCAAATAATACACAATCGCATCAATGTCTTTGGCTGTAAGGTCTTTTATTTTTGGCATTTTTACGCCATTTCTATAGTCCGCGGGATTCTGGATAAATGCTTTTAGGGATTCTATTTTCCAATATTCAGTTACACTTTTTGGATAATTCAGTTCAGGTCCCATACTGCCGCCTATTTTGTTTACAGCATGGCAAACCAAGCAGTTTTCTTGGAATAAGCGAAAACCTGCTTGGGCTTTTGAATCGTCCATAGGCATTTGAAGTGTCTTGGCCTTGTCAATAGGAACTAGGTGTATTTTTATTAAGTTATACGGCCATTTATAAGCAGTATTGTTTGCTGATACGCCTTCGTAAATCAAATAGAAAGGCGCTGCTTTCATTTCGTGTCCCGCTTTTATAATAGGCAACCACGACTTTCCTTTTGGAGCCTCGACATCGCGAACGGCAATAAAAGATTTTGCCGATAGTAATAGGGGCAAGGACATTATGGGTTTGTAGCCATCCTCACATTCAAATACCAGTTGGTATTTTTCGACCTCCAATTTTTTGATGGCTGTATAAGTTTTTAGTAATTCTTCTAGTGAGAGGGCCTCATACTGTTTTCTTTTATGATAGACAGGATCGTCATTGACGGTTATGATACGAGTATTTTCTAATTTTCCAGCTGCTTGTAAGGAGACCAAATCTAACGTTAGAGAATCTGTAATCCCTGCAGCAGAAGTGTTTTTTGGTTTCGTATGCTGCTGACATCCGATCAGTATGATTGATGAAATAATCCAATAAATAAAAAAGACGCGTTTCATAGGAGTTGCGATTTTGATGGGATGTTATAAAAAGTAAGGCTTTACAAAGTAAGTCTATTTTACAAAAGTCCTCTTTTTGACATTGCTATCGGTTGTTTTAACTTATCCACTTTGTGGGAAAGTGTCATTAATTTTATTATTTAATCTCTTTTTTATTTTCAATATCGTTTAATCTCTTTTCAACTTCCTTATCTATTCCAGTATGTTTAAGCGAGTACTTTACGATAAAATAGTTGATGATCATGATCATTAGCTGAAATGGAAAGCTTGTTAATATTTCTTCATTACCCATTAACAACAGTAGTCCAATGAAGATTATCAAAGTGAAAAAGTGGTGTATGGATTTGTAGTTTTTAAAATAGAATGTTTTCATACATTTAAATTTATTTCTCAGCGATCATTTATGGATTCCGTTTATTATTTTAAATTTTTCTTGCCATAGCTACTTAGTAGATTGCTTTTATTCAATTAATCTTGTTGGAGGTTTAATTTATTTTTTCATTTTAATAAAAATTACTTGTCATTGACTTGTGCCATAATATAGTTATACTATACAAAGTTAGGCTATTTTGTAGTTGATTCTAAATTAGTAGGTTTTCAGATTTTATTTTGGACTAATAAAAAAATAAGCTGTTTTTTTATTACAACGAATTCGACTAAATTTACGTTTTTAACTGTAACGAATCAAATGAGAAATAAACACTTTTTTCTTTTGTTTGCCATAGGCAATATGCTGACAATAGAAGCCCAAGAAATCAAATCGAATACCACTATGAATCCATTTTTTCAGCCTTACAACACGCCATTTAATGTGCCTCCTTTCGACAAAATTAAAACTGAACATTTCAAACCTGCTATTCTAGAAGGGATAAAGGAGCATCAAGCAGAGATTCAGGCGATTGCCAATGCCACGGAAGCCCCTACTTTTGACAATACCATTTTAGCAATGGAAAATGCTGGGGAGTTACTGTATAAGGTGAATGTTGTTTTTTCTAATATCAATTCGGCCAATACCAACTCAGCCATTCAGGATATCGCTAAAGAGGTAGCGCCTAATTTGTCTGCCCATAATGATAATATTTACCTAAATGAGCAATTATTCCTTAGAGTAAAAACGCTTTGGGATAAGAAAGAAACCTTGGGGCTGAATTTGGAGCAAGCCAAAATTTTAGATAATGCCTATAAAAGATTTGTTCGCAGCGGCGCTAATTTATCTCCTGCTGATAAAGAACAGTTGCGTTCCATCAATGGCGCTTTGTCACTGACCAGTTTGGAATATGGTCAGCATGTTTTAGCGGCAACCAATCAGTACGAACTCATTGTTGCCGATAAAAAGGAGTTGGCTGGTTTGCCACAAGGACTCCTTGATGCGGCTGCAGAAGAGGCAAGGGCAAAAGGCAAGGAAGGCAAGTGGCTCTTTACCCTTTCGAATGCTAGCGTGATGCCTTTTTTACAATACTGTTCCAATAGAAACTTGCGTCAGCAAATTTGGAATGCCTATCAAGAAAGAGCCAATCAAGCAGATGCGTTGGATAACAAGAAAAATGCGATACAATTAGCCAATCTTCGTGGACAAAAAGCGCGTTTGTTAGGATATAAGTCTCACGCAACCTATGTTTTAGAAGAGTCGATGGCAAAAACACCTGAAAATGTGACTGCCCTTTTGAATGATTTGTGGAAGCCTGCTTTGGAGATTGCCAAAACAGAAGCAGCTGATATTCAGAAAATGATGGCTAAGGAGGGTATAAAAGGAGCGGTACAGCCTTATGATTGGAGGTATTATACCGAAAAAATCAGAAAAGAACGCTATGATTTAGACGAAGAGGAATTAAGACCTTACTTCAGTTTAGACAATGTGCGC
>CALQBR020000203.1 GCA_943328865.2 Sphingobacterium thalpophilum | reverse complement strand
TTCTGATTTTAATACCGCTATGATGTGTGATATTACAGGTCGTCACCTAGTAATGATGCCGCATATCGAGCGTTCTACTTTCCCTTGGAATTGGGCTCACTACCCAAAAGATAGAAACGATGAAGTTTCCCCTTGGGAGCAAGCTTTTGTGAATGCAAGGAAATGGATTGAAAAAGTTTAAACGAATTGTTTAAAATCTAAATTTAAAAAGGCTAACAAAAATATTTTTTTATTAGCCTTTCTTAATTTTGGTTTAATAGTCAAAAATAAATAAACTACAGCATTCCATTGTATTTTCTGGTAAACCACTCTATTGCCAGTAATAAAGCAAGTGCCATTAGCAATTGTTTCCAATCGATCAATGGCGTCTTTTTAGTAATTTCTTTTTGTGTAGCCTTATAATTTTCGTCTTTTAATAAAGTCTTAATTAAGTCTTCTATTTGATTCGGAAGATATGTTTTACCTTGTGTATAGGTGGATAACTGATTTAATTTATCCAAATCAGGATTTACAAACTGGTTTTCAATATCAAAATCAAGGACTTCGAAATACCCCGTATAACTGTTTTTAGAATTCAATTCCTTTACGGTAAAATTATATTTTCCAGCCGTAAGTCCGTCTAAATTGACACTGAAATTGTTGTTTCCTTTCAATAAATCATAATTTTTGACTGCTTTCGTGGCCGTATTGGTTAACGCAATCATCAAACGTGCTTTTTGATCTAATTCATAATTCTTATTGAAATAGCTTGCCGAAATTTCAATGGCTTCGCCAGAATGGTAAAAACTTTCATGGTTTACCACCAATGCTTTCTTAGAAGTATTGGAAGCCAAGAACTGGATGGTTTTATCTATAAAAATATCGAATTTCTCAAACGATTGTTCCTCGATATGACTTTGCAAACGCCACTTCCAAATATTTTCTCCCAAAAGAAAAGCACTACGCGTGCCTTGGTTTTCGGCATAAGCCAATAAAGGCGCTCCCGTAGGTATATTTCTGATTTTGGAGGACAATAAAACCGTAACATTCTCTTTGGAACTTATTGTTCCGAAAGGATTATCTAATGGTGAAAAATTGTCAAATCCAATATTATCTATGGCAAAAAGATTAAATTGGGAATTGAAATCGGATAAATAATACTCTTTCTGATTACTCATTTTGAAAACCAAATTATCTTGTTGCTGATTTAAAAATGAAAAATCAGTGTTGTTTCCCGTGATAATCCAAGTATTACGTTGCGCCTTTTTGTTGTTCTCAAAAACTGTTTTAAAATCAGTTGTAGGTTGATATAAAATTAAAACAGAATAATCCAGTAATGATTTGATTGTTGAAGGTTTAACTACCGTTACTTTACGTTGTGCATTAGATTCGATGCTGCGTTTTAAGGCCCCAATATCAGGATGATTAATAGCAGCTACAATTGCCACTTCCGACTTTTGATCCATTACTTCAACAGCAAAACGCTTCGTATTGTTATAGGTGTTTTTTTCTTGTTGTTTGGAAGAAATAGTCGCTTTAAATATTTGGAGTCCAACTTTATCAGCAGGAAGTAAAACATTGAGAATAGCTGACTTTTTGGAAGAGGAAAAGCTAACACTTTGTTTGCTTAAAACAGTGTTCCCTTGCGAAATGCTACAATCAGCCGTAATATTTTTGGTTCCTGAATAATTCAAAAACACTTCCACCGGAAATTTATTCTTGTGAAAAGCATATTTATTTACATGGAGCTGATTGATTTTTAAATCCAAAAAAGTAGTGGTATCACCTAAAACCAAAGGGTATACTTTATTAGTAGCCTCAAAACTATACCCATAATCATTTCCTGAGGTTTGGTTTCCATCGGTGATTAGAATCGTCGGATAGTTTTTATTTTTATGAATGCTTTTTAGATTTTTAGCCACTTGATCCAGATTAGACTGTTTGCCTTTAAAATCGATTTTGTCTAAAAGACGGAATTCCGAATCAAATTGATACGATTGAATATCAAATTTTTCTTGTAAGGCTGAATTATTCGATAGTTTTTGATATAAATCCAGCGCAACTTCATTGGCTTTCAAATCAACAATGGAACTCGAATTGTCCATTACAATAGGCAATGGCGTTTTTTCAATCTCAAGGCTTTTCCTTGTTATCACTGGATTAATAAGTAACAGCAAAACTCCAAAAACCATTAAAAAACGTAAAAAAGCCAAAAACAAAAGTACTTTAGACTTGTTTTTGGCTTTGTATAAATATTGGTAAAATGACAAACCACTTGCTATGACCAAAGAAAGAAGAATCAGTAAAATAGCAGATGGATTCATTTATTAAATTTTAAGTCAACATTCCCCCATCTACATTCATGACTTGACCTGTAACATAAGCACTCATATCAGACGCAAAGAAAAGACACGCATTAGCAACATCTTCTGTAGTTCCTCCTCGACGCAACGGAATACTTTCTCTCCATCCTTGCACCACATCCTCATTCAATTTTGCCGTCATTTCCGTTTCGATAAATCCAGGGGCAATAGCGTTGCAACGAATGTTTCTAGAACCCAACTCTAAGGCAACCGATTTTGTAAATCCTATAACACCCGCTTTAGAAGCCGCATAGTTGGTTTGTCCTGCATTACCCTTCACTCCTACTACAGAACTCATATTAATGATAGACCCAGAGCGTTGTTTCAAGAACGTTTTTTGAATGGCTTTGGTCATATTGAAAACCGACTTTAAGTTTACTTCGATTACTTTATCGAAATCTTCTTCAGACATTCTCATCAATAAATTATCTTTAGTAATTCCGGCGTTGTTGATTAAAACGTCAATCGTTCCAAATTCAGCAATTACAGCATCCACTAAGGTTTGTGCTTCATTAAAATCAGCAGCATTGGATTGGTATCCTTTGGCTTTCACACCTAAAGCAATTAACTCTTTTTCTAATGCCATTGCAGATTCAGCAGAAGAACTATACGTGAAGGCTACATTAGCTCCATTTTTAGCAAAAACTTCAGCAATCCCTTTTCCAATTCCACGACTAGCTCCAGTGATAATCGCTGTTTTTCCTTGTAATAATTTCATGGTATTGACTTACTATTTTAGTTTAGATTTTTTGAGGTACAAATATAGCGTATTTGAAGGTTTAACAAAATGGTTTACAAAAAAAAGCTTCATCCTGATGATGAAGCTTTAATAGGTAATTGCTGAATTGAGTTTTTTACTCTTTCACAAATTTTATTGTAGCAGTTCCTTTAGCAGTTGTTGCTTTTATAATGTAAGTTCCTGTTCTTAACCTGGAAACATCTAGAGATTGATTCGGTTTAACATTTGACACAGCCATTACTTGTTGTCCTAACATATTGTATATATTAAAATCCGTAACCTCCAAATTATCCTTTGAAACAATTGTCAATACGTCTTTTACTGGATTTGGGAAAACATTGAAAAGATTTGAAAATTTAAAATCATCAATTCCTAATGGTTTTTGAATCGCGGTAATGGCATCATTAGTGATTACTGGGAAATTATAATCAAAGTAAATAGCTGCTGTATTGCTAAAAGTATCCCCAACAACCAAAGACGGTAAGGTCTTTATTTTAAAAGCAATATAACCATCATTATTAGCGTCATCAAAAGGAAGATTGCAATTCTCAAAAACAAACGCTACTTTATTATTTTCGGTAATTTTAGTTACAAAAGAATGACTTGCACTTGTTGGTATTAAAGTACTAATATCAAATTTACTTAAATCAATGATATCTTCCACAATAATATTTTTGGCTGGAAAAGTACCTGTATTTTCAAAACGAATCAAATAGTGAACTTCCTTCCCTATAATATCTTCCGTTACTATCGTTCCTTCT
>CALQBR020000202.1 GCA_943328865.2 Sphingobacterium thalpophilum | reverse complement strand
GTAATTTCGCCGTATGATATTAGTCACTGGCGCTACTGGTTTATTGGGCTCTCATTTAGTACTTCATTTGATTGAAAATGGAGCAAAAGTCCGTGCCATATATAGAAATACCGATTCATTAGAAAAAACAAAATCGTTATTTAAAGGCTATCAAAAAGAAAACCTTTTCGATAAAATCGAATGGGTTGAGGCCGATATTACTGAAATCCCAGCCTTAGAATTGGCTTTTAAAAATATTCGACAGGTATACCATTGCGCAGCCTTAATTTCGTTTGACCCAGCGGAAGAAAACCAACTTCGAAAAATTAATATTGAAGGAACTGCAAATATCGTTAACTTTTCTATCGCCTATCAAATCGAAAAATTGTGCTATGTAAGCTCTATTGCGGCGCTTGGCGATTTAAAAGAATTTGAAAACACGGTTACCGAAGACACCGAATGGAATCCTGAAAAATACCATAGTGATTATGCCATCTCTAAATATGGTGCTGAGATGGAAATTTGGCGCGGTCAACAAGAAGGTTTGTCAGTAGCTGTTCTTAATCCCGGCGTTATTTTGGGTCCTGGATTTTGGAATCAAGGAAGTGGTGCTATTTTTTCTACTGTCGCTAATGGGCTGCTGTTTTACACCAAAGGCACTACCGGATTTGTAGCTGTTACCGATGTTGTTGAATTATTAGCGCTATTAATGAACAGTAAAATCAATGGAGAACGCTTTATCGCTATTGCTGAAAACAATAATTATCGCGACATCCTCTATACGATTGCGACTCATTTAAACGTAAAAAAACCGAAATACCACGCTTCCTTTTTGATGACTGAAATCGCCTGGAGAATCGATTGGATTTTAACGCATCTGTTAAAACGAAAAAGGAAATTTTCAAAAGAAACGGCAAGAGCTGCCCATGTGAAGCATCCTTATTCGAATGAAAAAGTAAAAGCAACTTTACAGTATAATTTCCGAGACATCAAAGAATACATTGCTGAAATCATCCAGATACAAGCTGCGATGTCAAAGTAAATCTACTTTGTTATTTTTTATCCAATGATAACCGCGGTTTTTTTATTGGCTCAAGACTGGCTTTCTTTTTCTCCATTTTCTGCTTCACCTGATCATATATTTTTTTATAGTTCTCAATATCAGAGGCATAATACTGGTTGTTTTGAGCAAACTGAAGGCTGTCAATGCTGTATTTTTTATAAATATATTCTTTTGGAATAATATTATTAGCCTCTAGAGAAGCTGCATTTTCATATTTAACTGCTTCCAAAATGGTTAAATCATAAATAATATCCACCATCACGTCTTGTTCGATTAGTTTTGCTGGCTTTGCTATAGTGTTTTTATTACAGCTTGCAAAAGCGACACTAACCAATAATAGAAAGAGAATTTTTCTCATGTATAATTTAAAGGTATTTTAACACATTAGCGATTAAATAACAATCTTTTACCACAACGAATCTCCTTTACCTTAAAGTTGTTATAAACTAACTGCCCGTTTACAAAAGTATGAGTGATTCTTGATTTAAACGTAAAGTCTTCAAAGGGAGACCAACCGCATTTATAAAGAATATTACTCTTATTCACACTCCAAGGCAATCCTGGATTCACAATAACCAAATCAGCATAAAAACCCTCTTTCACAAATCCTCTTTTTTCGATTTTAAAAATCTTAGCTGGATTATGTGCCATTTTTTCGACGATTTTTTCGACCGAAATCTTTCCTTGGAGATGGGCTTCAAAGAGCGCTACCACAGCATGCTGAACCAAAGGGCCTCCCGAAGGTGCTTTCAAATAGGATTGTTGTTTTTCTTCCAAAGTATGTGGCGCATGATCGGTAGCAATCACATCAATACGATCATCTAACAAAGCTTCCCACAGGGCTTTTCTGTCATTGGCCGTTTTTACTGCAGGATTCCATTTAATCAAATTGCCTTTGGTATCATAATCTTCATTGGTAAACCACAAATGATGCACACAAACTTCTGCTGTTATTTTCTTTTCTTCCAATGGAATTTTATTGGTAAACAAATCCATCTCTTTTGCGGTCGAGAGGTGAAAAACATGTAGTCTCGCTCCCGTTTTTTTAGCTAAAGCAATCGCTTTGGAAGAAGAAAGGTAACACGCCTCAGCGCTACGGATTAAATGATGAAACTGAACCGGAATATCTTCTCCGTATTGCTCTTTATAGATTTCGAGATTATTCTTAATCGTTTGTTCATCTTCACAATGAACTGCGATTAACATATCCGTACTTGAAAAGATCTTCTCCAAGGTTGCTTCATTATCCACCAGCATATTCCCAGTAGAAGAACCTAAGAATATTTTTATACCCGCTACATTTTTAGGATTGGTTTTCAACACCTCTTCCAAATTATCATTGGTAGCCCCCATCATAAAGGAATAATTTGCATACGAGGATTGGGACGCTATTTGGTATTTTTCTTCTAGAATTTCTTGGGTAACGGCATTAGGTATGGTATTGGGCTGCTCAATAAAAGAAGTGATTCCTCCTGCAACGGCCGCTCTTGATTCAGAAGCGATATCGCCTTTATGTGTTAATCCAGGTTCTCTAAAATGTACTTGATCATCGATCGCTCCTGGAATCAGATAGTTTCCTTCGGCATCAATGATTTTACAATCAGAAGATTTGGCACTGATCATTGGTGCAATTTCAACAATAAATTCGTTTTCAATTAAAACATCACCTTGAAAGATAGTTCCCTCGTTAACAATTTTAGCATTCTTTATTAAAATCCTATTCATTTGACCTTATTTCTTATAATGTGTTAAAAAACTTTCTAATTCTAAGAGAAATTACGCCAAAAACAGCTTCTTTTATGATGGCGTTACTCATTTTTGATTCTCCTTTGGTTCTATCGGTAAAAATAATAGGTACCTCAATAATGCGGAATTTTTTGGCAAAAGCCCTATATTTCATTTCAATTTGAAATGCATATCCTATAAATTTAATTCTTTCTAAATTGATCGTTTCCAAAACATGTCTTCGGTAGCACATAAATCCCGCCGTAGCATCATGTATTTTCATTCCCGTAATCATTTTAACATAAACCGACGCAAAATAAGACATCAATACACGATTCAAAGGCCAGTTCACTACGTTCACACCTGTAACATATCTAGATCCAATAGCTACATCAGCACCTCCGAGATGACAGGCGTCGTATAATTTTTCTAAATCCAACGGGTTATGTGAAAAATCTGCATCCATTTCAAAAATAAAATCATATTTGCGTTCCAATGCCCATCTAAAACCATGAACATAAGCGGTTCCAAGTCCTGATTTTTTTTCTCTTTTTTCTAAAAACAAACGGGTTGCAAATTCATTCTGAAGTTCTACGACACTATCCGCAGTGTGATCGGGAGAGTTGTCGTCAACAATAAGCACATCGAAGGACTTTTTCAAGGAAAGTACCGATCTAATGATATTTTCTATATTCTCAATTTCGTTATAGGTTGGAATTATAACAACACTGTCGCTCATATACTCGGGTAAATTTTGTGCAAAAATAAACTTTTTATATCGTACGTTTCATAATAAAACTATAATAAATCAAATCACGCGTTTTGATATAGATAAAAAAAACGACAGTCATTCCAAAAATCATTACAAGCCTAGTTAAGCAATAAAAAACAACAAACAAGCGCCTTATAAAGAGATAATAATTTTGTAATTTTGTACCGTCATGATTGAAAACGTACTTCATCCTCGCATAATTGAAAACAAAGACTGGGCAACCATTTTGTTTGTGTTATCTTTTGCTTTGGTGGCAATTACAAGATCTGTATTTGAGAACAGATTTAGCGAATTCTCAAGATTAATGGTATC